>JBFKXV010000247.1:0-4740 GCA_041637935.1 Burkholderiales bacterium
GCCGGCTTCAACGTGCTGAGTCTGGCGAACAACCATAGTTCGGATTTCGGACCAGCCGGCCTGGAAGATACGGTCAACGCGCTGCAGGCGCATGGCATTTTAGCCGTTGGGCTGCAGAACGAGATCGTTTACCAGGAAATCAGGGGCATACGCATCGCCTGGATCGGGTTCAGCTATTTGGGACTGCACAACAATATTCATGACATGGAGGAGGTCGCGCGCCTTGTCAGCGAGGCAGATCGCAACGCCACGCTGGTGATTGTCACTTTCCACGGCGGCGCCGAGGGTTCTGACGCGCTGCGCGTTCCCGACGGCGAAGAGAAATACCTTGGTGAGAACAGGGGCAATCTGGTCCGTTTTGCGCGCACCGCCGTCGAGTCAGGGGCAGACCTGGTGCTTGGGCACGGGCCGCATGTATTGCGGGGCGTCGAGTGTTACTGGCAGAAACTGATCGTCTATTCACTCGGTAACTTCGTGGGCTATCAGGCGTTCTCCACCAGGCGGGCGGCTGCGATCTCGGCCATTCTCGATGTGACACTCGATGAGGATGGGTGGTTGCGCAGGGTCGCGTTCCACCCGGTGCGCTTCACCGGCGAACATCTGCCGACTATCGACTCGCGACGCCGTGCGCTTTATCTGATAAACGACTTATCGCAAAAGCCGCCGCTCCAGATCGAAGGGAAGATACTTCCCGATTCCGTGCGCGATGAGCCAGGCTACAAGGCATACCGGCGATGGTTGCGGGCAGCGGATCTTGAGGCGCAACTGACCGATTGAACACGTGTCGCTGATCCCCGCCGCCACGCGGCCGGCCGGTGCGATTCCGGTATGGGCAACGTGTTAGACTTCCGCGCTTATTCAAAACTGTGATAGCTGCAGACCGCGGTAAATGATCCCCAACATTCTGAAGAAGGTCTTTGGCAGTCGTAATGACCGCCTTTTGCGCAAGTACTCGCAGGACGTGCGCACCACCAACGACCTTGAACCTGCGATGCAAGCGCTGAGTGACGCCGAACTCCGCGCCAAAACCGACACTTTCCGGCAACGTGTGCAAGACGGAGAAACGCTCGATGCCCTGCTGCCAGAGGCTTTTGCCGTTGTCAGAGAGGCGAGCCGGCGCGTTCTCAATATGCGTCATTTTGACGTTCAGCTTCTCGGCGGAATCGCCTTGCACAACGGAAAAATCTCGGAGATGCGCACCGGTGAGGGCAAGACGCTGGTCGCCACATTGCCTGCCTATCTCAATGCGCTCGCCGGGAAAGGCGTGCACATCGTGACGGTAAACGACTACCTGGCGCGCCGTGACGCAGAGTGGATGGGTCGAGCCTATACTTTTTTGGGACTGAAAGTCGGCGTCAACCTGTCGCAGATGGACCATGCCGCCAAGCAGGAAGCGTATAGCGCGGACATCACCTATGGCACCAACAACGAGTTCGGCTTCGACTACCTGCGCGACAACATGGTGTTTCAGTTGTCTGAGAAGGTCCAGCGCGGACACACTTACGCCATCGTTGATGAAGTTGACTCGATCCTCATTGATGAGGCGCGCACGCCGCTGATTATCTCGGGGCAGGCTGACGACAGCACCGACCTTTATTACCGGATGAATGACATCGCTCCGCAGTTGGAGCGTTCGGCCGGCGAGGGCGAGCCCGGTGATTACATCGTCGATGAAAAAGCGCACCAGGTGTTGCTGACTGAACAGGGTCATGAGCGTGCCGAAGAACTGCTGATGAAAGCGGGTTTGCTGCCAGAGGATGGCAGTCTGTACGATGCGTCCAACATTGGACTGATGCATCATATTTACGCGGCGTTGCGAGCACACAATCTTTTTTCGCGTGATCAGCACTATGTTGTCCAGAACGACGAAATCGTGATCGTCGACGAATTTACCGGTCGCCTGATGGCCGGTCGCCGGTGGTCGGACGGGTTGCATCAGGCCGTCGAAGCCAAGGAAGGCGTCAAGATTCAGCGTGAAAACCAGACCCTTGCCTCGATCACTTTCCAGAACTATTTTCGTATCTACGGCAAGCTGGCAGGAATGACGGGCACCGCCGATACCGAGGCCTATGAATTCCAGCAGATCTATGGTCTCGAGACGGTGATCATCCCGACGCACCGCAAAATGATCCGCGAGGACCGCATGGACCAGGTCTACAAGACCAGCAAAGAACGCTACCGTGCGGTGATCGATGACATCCAGGATTGCTACGAGCGAGAACAACCGGTTCTGGTTGGAACGACATCGATCGAGAACTCCGAGCTGATTTCGCAGATGCTGACCAAAGCAAAGCTTCCGCACCAGGTGCTCAACGCGAAACAGCATGCGCGCGAAGCGGAGATCGTGACCCAGGCAGGGCGTCCGAAGATGGTCACCATCGCCACTAATATGGCGGGGCGGGGAACTGACATCGTTCTCGGCGGAAATCCCGAGCCTGAGGTCGAGCGCGTGCGCGGCGACGACAAACTCACCGACGAAGAGAAAGACAGCCGCGAGAACACCATCCGCACCGAATGGGAAAAGCTGCACAATAAGGTGGTGGAGGCCGGCGGGCTGCACATCGTCGGGACCGAGCGCCACGAATCACGTCGCGTCGACAATCAGCTGCGCGGCCGGGCCGGCCGGCAGGGCGATCCTGGCTCGACGCGCTTTTACCTGTCGCTGGATGATCCGCTGTTGCGGATCTTTGCCTCCGATAGAGTGGCCGCAATCATGGATCGGTTGAAGTTGCCCGAGGGCGAGGCAATAGAACACCCGTGGGTGACCAGGGCGATCGAAAATGCGCAACGCAAAGTCGAAGCGCGCAACTTCGATATCCGCAAACAACTGCTTGAGTACGACGATGTCGCGAACGACCAGCGCAAGGTGATTTATGAGCAGCGCAACGAGCTGCTCGAAAGCGAAGACGTTTCGGAAACAATTCGCTCGATGCGCGAAGGTGCGGTCGAGGCGCTCGTTGCCGAGTACGTTCCACCGGAGAGTGTCGAAGAGCAATGGGATATTCCAGGCCTCGAGCAAGCACTCACATCGGAGTTTTCGCTTGAATTAAAGCTAAGCGAGTGGCTCGAACAGGATGATCAGCTGGACGAGTCGTTGTTGCGCCATCGCATCGTTGAAGCGGCCAACTTGCACTACGATCAGAAAATTCAGAACGTGCCGGCAGAGACGATGCGCCATTACGAGCATGCGATCATGCTACAAAGCCTGGATGGTCACTGGCGAGAGCACCTTGCCGCGCTGGATCATCTGCGCCAGGGCATACACCTGCGCGGTTACGCGCAAAAGAATCCGAAACAGGAATACAAGCGTGAAGCGTTCGAGCTATTCTCGCTGATGCTCGAGGCGATTCGCAACGAGGTCACCCGCGTTCTGATGATGGTGCGTATTCGCAGTGCGGAGGAGGTGGATGAGGCTGCCGAGGAGCGCACGGCGATGAGCAACGTGCGCTACCAACATGCCGATTATGACGCTGCTCTGCAGAACGACCAGGCCGCCCAGGCGGCTCAAGCGGGCCAGGGCGGCGGGGTGGCGGTGGCGGAAAAGCCCAAGCCATTCGTGCGTCCCGGGGGGAAGGTCGGCCGCAATGATCCGTGTCCGTGCGGCTCCGGCAAGAAGTACAAACATTGTCATGGCCGCCTGAGTTAGGCGGTCTTCGTCGGCCAATGCCGGTCAACTTGACGTCTCCAGATGTAGCATCCCTCGCTCCCGTCGCGGGTGTGCGCCTCGGTACTGCCTGCGCCGGCATCAAGGCGCCTGGTCGCAAGGACGTGATGGTGATTGCGCTTGCCGAGCAATCGACGGTGGCCGGTGTGTTCACGCGCAATCGTTTCAGTGCGGCGCCGGTGACGGTTGCCAAGGCCCACCTCAGTGAATCGTCTTGCCGCGCATTGGTTGTCAACAGCGGCTGCGCCAACGCAGGTACCGGCGAGCAGGGCGTGGCGCGTGCCATACAAGTCTGCGAGGCGCTTGGCAAGTTGCTCGACTGCGACGTATCTGCGGTGCTGCCATTCTCCACCGGCGTCATCATGGAGCACCTGCCGAGCGAGCGCATTATTGCCGCATTGCCGGCATGCCTCGAGGGGCTGTCGGAGACGGCCTGGCTTGACGCAGCAAAAGCGATCATGACGACCGATACGGTTCCCAAAGCGGTCTCGCGGGTGCTCGAGATCGGCGGGCACAAGGTGACGGTGACAGGCGTTGCCAAAGGCTCTGGCATGATTCACCCGGACATGGCGACAATGCTCGCGTTCGTTGCAACGGATGCCACGGTTACTGCCGATACGTTACAGACGATGATCGAGCATGCCAGCCAGCGCAGCTTCAATTGCATTAGCGTGGATGGCGATACATCGACCAATGACAGTCTGATGCTGATTGCCTCGGGAGGCGCGTCATGCCCGGCGATTTCCGCGACCAGCGACGGCGGCTATGCTGCCGTGTGCGGTGCCGTTACTGAAGTATGTATTGAGCTTGCCCAGATGGTGGTTCGTGACGGTGAAGGCGCAACCAAGTTCATCACGGTGCGGGTTGAGGCTGGACGGGACGAACAGGAATGCCGCATGGTGGCGAACGCGATTGCGCGTTCACCACTGGTCAAGACCGCTTTCTACGCTTCAGATCCGAACCTTGGCCGTATTCTCGCAGCCATCGGCTACGCCGGCATCGATGATCTCGATGTGGCCGCGCTCGACGTTTACATTGGCGATGTGCTCGTTGCAACCGGTGGTGGCCGCGCACCC
>JBFKXV010000248.1:0-4739 GCA_041637935.1 Burkholderiales bacterium
GGCAATGGCTTCGCTGCCTTGCCCGTAGCGCGCATACAATCGCAAGCGCCCCTGCTGATCGAAAATATACGTGCCGGCCGAGTGATCCACTGAATAATTGTCGGGCCGCGAGCCCTCAGCCTTTCGGTAAACAATTCGGAATTCGCCCGCCACATCGGCAATCTGCTCTGCCGTGCCCGTCAGTCCGAGGAAATCCGCATTGAATGCGGTCACATAGTCGCCGAGCACCTCGGGTGTGTCTCGCTCCGGGTCAACTGTAACGAACAATACTTGCACGTTCTTCGCTGTCTCGCCAAGCTGCTCCAGCGCCGCATTGAACTCGACCAGAGTCATCGGACACACGTCCGGACAATGGGTAAAACCGAAGAACATCACCACCACCTTGCCGCGGAAGTCTTCCAGGCGGCGCAACTTCCCAGTGTGATCGACTAGTTCGAACTGGCGGCCGAAATCGGCGCCGGTGATATCGGTGGACTCGAACCCCGTGGACCCGCCTTCCTGTTCACATCCGGCAAACCAGACGGCGGCAGCAAGCAACAACGCCACCAGCAAGGCGCGGGAACAACTCGTTGCCGGTGCACTCATGCGCGAGCAGTCCGATCGAACAATGCTGCGAGCTCAAGCAACCTTGTCAATGTCAGCAACAGGCGGCGCGAACGCATCGACCGACGATTAGCGCAGGTTGACAAGCGGCGCGCGACGAGCGGCGCGCCAATCATGGCAAAAAGCTCTGCGGCAGATAGTGATCCAGCAGCAATAAGGCGAATAACAGGAACAGATAAACGATCGAATAACGGAAGGTGCGGCGTGCCAGCGCGTCACTATAAGCAAGCCAGATGCGCAATGCATAGAACAGGAACACCCCGCCTAGAATCAGTGCGCCGACGGCGTACAACCAGCCGCTCATTCGCACTGCAAACGGCAACATTGAAACCGCTAGAAGAATGATCGTGTACAGAAGCACATGCAGACGCGTGAATTTGTCGCCGTGGGTCACGGGCAGCATCGGAACCTTTGCCTTGGCATACTCGTTCTTGCGATACAATGCCAAGGACCAGAAGTGCGGTGGCGTCCAGGCAAAAATAATCAGGAACAGTAGTAACGCCTGGTGAGACACTTCACCGGTGACAGCCACCCATCCGAGCACCGGTGGCATAGCGCCGGACGCCCCGCCAATGACGATATTCTGCGGCGTGAGCGGCTTGAGAATGACGGTATAAATGATCGCGTAACCAACAAAAGTCGCCAGTGTCAACCACATCGTCAGCGGATTCACCAACACATAGAGCATCATCAACCCGGTTCCGCCAACGACGCCGGAAAACACCAGCGTTTCCTGCGTCGATACCGTGCCCAACGGTAAAGGGCGCGCGCGCGTGCGCGCCATGAGGGCATCTATTTTCTGTTCAACAAGGCAATTCACCGCCGCTGCAGCGCCCGCTACCAGCCAGATACCAGCCGAACCAAACAGCAGAATTCTTAGCGGTACCGCTTCGGTCGTGGCGAGCAACATGCCAATAATCGCCGTGAACACGATCAGGGCAACGACGCGCGGCTTGGTGAGCTGAATATACTGCTCGAGGCGAGAGGCCAAGTGTGACGGATAGGTGGATACTGACATTGATCGGGTCGACTCTCGATAGAGTGCAAAGTTTAGCACCACGACGGACCTCAGCAACAGCGCGGCATCGACGTTGTCAGCAACGGCAACCATGAGAAGTAACATCGCAAGCGTGGTTGTTATGCCGCGCCGAGACAAGCCGTAACCCCCAAAGCACGGACACGATGTGCCAACGGATCACGTTGCCCATCGCATCCGGCCGCCGGCTGCAGTCACTCCCCGAATAGGCTTCGAGCCGTTAAATCGGCAGTCTGTAAAACCCATGCGTGCGGGGCGAAGACGGGAATAAACAAGGGCCAGGAGGTTTGAGCTTGGCAACCGGGGCGAGCTTCAAGGCAAGCGCGAGTTGAGTTATCTCGAGCAGCTGCAACATGCCGTGAACGCGCATTTCGCTGTATGCCAGATAAACGGCGAACCAGCGCTCATTGCGTTGCAAAAGAATATTTTGCAGCCGTGTACTTCGGTTGGCACCAAGGCGCACCCTGCAGATCCGCGGTCGAGGGTCAACTCTGGCTTCAATCAAACAACTGGGGAAGCTTTATGCGACACAGAACTAACCGCGCATACAATCTCACCACGATTGCCGGTCATGCAAATCGCCGTTAACACGGCGACGGGGGCCGAGCAATCCGGGTCGGATTGGCGCGACGTCAAGAATTCCAACATTGTCAACGCCAGCGATCCATCAGCGCCAAGCGCCACGAAGCAAACAACAACACAAAGAAAATCAAGCCTGCTCCGCTCCACAAGATCCACTTTCGAGGCCCATAGCCGGCGCGCAGAAAGGCGTCGCTCACCCGTGGCACAGCCACAGATCTCCGCTGCCCATACCGTTGAGGGCAGGACGACCAACGCAGTCGGAAGGCAGCGGATACCAATGTGGCGGCAACGCAACCAAGGCAATCACGATTGCAATGAGCCAGAGCCACCAGGTTTTCATAAAGGCGACGTCTTCATGAAGACGACCTCCGGCGCTGGCGCACAAAGTAGTAAATGACCGGCACTAGCAGAAACAGTCCAAACGGCAGCAGGCTGACGTAGTCGGTCTTGCCAACGCTTAACGCAAACACTGCGCTGTAGGTCTTGTTTTTGGTTGGATGACCAGCGGTCACGATCCCGAGATAGTTGCCGGGCGCAGTAAAAGTATAGTCGACAGTCATCGACGCATCGGGATGTACCGAAGGCCGCCGATAGAACACAGTGAGCGACTCGATATCGTCTATTGCACGGATATCACTCATCTGCACGTATTTACCTAGTTTCGTCACATCCTTGATGATCCGAAAGTCTACTGGCACTTCCTTCATGCTGCCATGCAGGTAATCGAGGACAAACAACGTCTCGCCAATGTTTGGCAGGTCTTGACAAAATCGCTTATCACCGCTGCTCTGGGGTTGATACGCGGTGAAGTGCGCCTCGTAAAACCCGATCCGAATGATGCAGACATCGTCACGCAGTACGAGCCCTCCGCCTGCCCAAACCGGAATCGACGGTATCAATGCGGACAGAGCCAGACATAGCGCGAGCGAGCAGCAACGAAACGCGTGGAGCCACGTGGTCTTCATATTAAACATCAATGGGGTTCATGCGATTGCGAAGCTTCAAGGAACAACTGATACACAACGACAAGAAACAGCAGCTGGCGTTATCCTCAGGCGCGATGTCCGAAAGAAATGTTGGATACAGCGCAATCCGCCCGATGTACACATCGATCTTCGCAGTGGCGGAAGTTCGCAACCGGCACCAATCCCGCGTTTGCCGCGAAAAGGCGTAGTCAGGCAGACGCAAAGCGTACTCCATTTCGTACCGCTCCTCGTATGCACCGATGCTGGGTCGAACAACCGGCGTCCAGATTTGACTGGCTGACCGACTAATTCTGACCGAATGATCGCGTAGACATCTGATAAAATGAGGTTTTCCGCAGCCACGGCGAATACACGTAGCAATGACCCCGGACATACGTGAAGACAGTAAAGCCGAGCGTTCGGCCTCGCTTTTGGTGCGCGTCATACAGTCGATCGGCGCCATTATTGTCACCGCATTGGTGTTTTGGTTCCTATTCGGCGTTCCCGCCTATTTGCTGTTCGGGATTTTCTTCCGATAATCATTCTGATAACCTGTCCAATCCAGTCTTTCCGTCTCGGAGATCCGTGATGACAGTCTTGCGACATTACTTTATCAGCGACGACCTCGATGACCTTGAAGTGCTTGAAGAGGAGCTTGAGGCAAAAGGTGTGGAAACGCCGCAGATCCACGTAGTGAGCTTGGACGAGCCTGGGGTCGACAAGCACGTTCACTTGCACAGCGTTACGTCGTTCGAAAAGACAGACGTAATTCGATCAGGCGAATGGGGTGCATCAGTCGGGCTGATCGGCGCAATACTGATTCTCGTTGTGACCTATTTTGCCGGCTGGCACACCACTCGCGCCGGCTGGCTTCCGTTCATTTTCCTGGCGATCATCACCCTGGGTTTCTGTACCTGGGAGGGAGCCTTCATCGGCATTCAACGCACGAACAAACATTTCAAGCGGTTCGAAAAGGCTCTCAAACAAGGTAAGCACTTGTTCTTCGTTGATTTGCTGCCTGAGCAGGAAGGCATTCTCGACCAGCTTTTAAAACGTCATCCAAGCTTGGAACTCGCTGGTACCGAGCGCGGCACACCGCATTGGATCATGGTGGGTCAAAAATTACTGCCGCACCCGCACCATCATCACGAGACTGCCCGCAAAACGACGACGTAGACAGTTACTGGGCATGGGCCCGGGATGTCACGACGTTTGCCGATTCAGAAATGGCTGGGTGGCGCCGGCGCCCCGGCAGCAAGGTCGGCGCATGTTTAACATGCACCAGCAGTAGCCGCTACCGAATGATGCTGGTAAACGGAAGCGCATGATCGCTCGGGACAACGCAATCGGGCCGGCAGCAGTAACCAAAGTCCGTAACGCCTCGAAGCCGCCCGATGACTCCAGACTCGCGCACTTCAATGCCCCGAACTAAGTCAAGCCCGGCCCGCTGGTGACATCCAATGTTGGCCTGTCCGCTTGGACTGGAGCCACAACAAAAGCAAGGCACGATTCCGACAAGCGCGCCATCACGGAGAACGCCTGCTTCGATAAAC
>JBFKXV010000249.1:0-4718 GCA_041637935.1 Burkholderiales bacterium
ACCTCGTGGGAGAACATTGCGAATGCGCGCCGCGAAGGTTTCGACACCTACTACGGCAACCTTGTCTCGGAGCATGCTGACAGACATCTGGATCTGGTCGGGATCGGCGGTCTGCTGGGACTGTCAGCGCACGATGCGCTAAACAGCCTGGCGGTGATGCGTTACCGGCGAGAATTTGGTGACGGCAATACGTATGCCTTGCACGCCACACTGGAGGAACAGCCGGAGAACCTGCGTATCGCCGCCGCTCAGCCCGGGCATGAGTTGTTTGGCAAGGATGTCAGCTACACGCGACTGAATAAATTCCTGTCTCAAGGTGCGGTTGCAACGATCGAGCTGCAAAAGGGAGAGAACCTGGAAACCTTCAGAGCACGAAACCCGGACGCGATTCCGCTTTTCGCCGTCGATCCGAAAGGCAAGGCCAACGCGTTTACGACGGCCCTGGACCTGTCACCTGCTCAAGGCTGGAAGCTGATCGCCATTTCCGCAATGTTTTCCAAGCAAGCCGGGGACGGCGCGACGGGTCCCAACAACGGCAGTTAGGTTACCCGACTTCGTCACCAGTTTGTCGCCCTGGTTTCGATACCGGGCGTCGACTCAACGACTTGTCGAACCCCCGCTGCTGGCCAAATTCTTGCGTTTTTTTCCTTCAGACGGAACCTCAGAATCCTCACACCGTCGCCGGCAAGCGACAGTTTCGCGAAATTAGGTGGCCGGCTCAGATCCACCGCGAAGGCATTACAGATATTTCCAACAACAACCATTTTGAACACCATCGATATCCTGCTCCTCGTTTGCATGAAACAGCATTGGCATCATGACCACTGAATCTCGCGTCGAATTCCTGCAGAATCCCGTCGTTCGGCTCGTGATCACCGACTCGCTCGACGACGCACGTGCCCTGCTGCGACGATTTCAGGAAGTTGATTCCTTTAATGCCTACGTACACGAGCGGATGCCCGTCATTCTGATCGCAATGCTGATCATGTTCTTGATCAGCCTTGGTTGCGTAATGGGTATTGTGTCGTTGCTGCCTGACATGCATTGGGTGTTCGTGCTCCCGCTGCTCATGCTCCTGCCTCTGGTGTTGGCCGGAAGCCTGTTCGTTCAGATCTACGTATTTTTCTCCTGGATCGAGGGCCGATCCATGGAACGCGCTCTCGCGTCGCGCCATAAAGCACCGCGTGGCAAGATCGCCACCTGGTTGCAGAGCAAGCTCAAGTTGAACCTTGGCCCGATTCCGTCGGTGCCGTGGATTCCGGCGGCGTTACTGTTCCTGGCACCTTTGTTGATGCTCGCTTCGTCATGGCGTAGCGCAGCGATTACCTTCGTTGTGCTTGGCATTTTGGTGCCAATTGCTTACGCCATATTGGACCGCTGATCCGCATCACCCAGGTTTGCTACATCAATAGCGTGGCGGCCGGAAACCTGTTACGCCTCTTTAACGCGCTCGACTCGTTCAGGTAATGTGCTTGATCCAAAACACCATTGGCTTCGGCGACTGCGATGACTCGTCGAGGTCTTGCCATGAGAACGTTGTAGTGAGTTCTGAATGCTTCCGGTATCCCCGTTTGATCCAGAATTCATCAAGTGGCTGGTAATCCCGAGGGCGGCGCGAATGATCCTCGGGCCGCTGCACTGCGCAAAATGCGGTCAGCCTGAAGCGCCCGAGAGATCGTGCGTGGGCTTCGCGCTCGACAAAGAAGCGCACGCCCAATCCACGGCCTCGGTACTTCGGTTCCAGCACCGATTCACCAAAGTAGAAGATCTGCTCAGGATCATATCCGTTCGCGATAAACGGCTGTTTGACCTCATCGGTTTCGACTGACATCGGGAGACCGGTTGAGGCACCGACAACACGGTCATCGTCGAATGCAATCGCGATCACGCTTTCGGGCACGTCGAGATAAGTACGAAGATAAGTCCGCTCGTAATCAGTACTGCCGTTATACAAATAAGGAAATTCGCGAAACACCTCGATTCGAAGTCTCGCCAGTTCATCGATAAACGGTTCAGCTGCTTTGCCGGCAAAGCGGCAAATGGTAGTGCTCATGTGGTTTATTCAGTTGTGCGTCTTGGCCATTGTGGCAGCCATTTGCGTCCCGCCTGCCTGTTTTCCCAAGTGAAAACGAGTTGCCACCGCCAAGCAAAGCTCATTGCCAACAAAGCGCTGTGCCAACATTGTTCTATGACCAACATGGTTCTATAACATGGAACCACGCGAACCTGTTAACGGTCACAAGCGGTGGCCACAAACTTGACGCTAAAATAGACAAGGTCTAAACCGGCGTTGCTCGCTTCAATACTGACGATATGCGAAACAATCTCATCCCGTACGTAACTTTGTTGTTTACGTTTTACTTTGCCGGCACGCCTGCGGCGCACGCGGCAGACAATACTGGCAGTTGCCTCGGCAGCGGCCAATGGGCAATACCAACTGAGGCAGACGTGCGACCGGCTCCTACGGGCAGTGTTCTGGCGCGCGCGCGCAAAGCCGATTTCGTATTGTTAGGCGAGGCCCACGATAATCCCGATCACCATTTGTGGCAACTGCAAACACTTGGCATGCTGCTCAGTGCGCGCGACGAAATGATCATTGGAATGGAGATGTTTCCGCGCCGTGTTCAACCGGCGCTCGATCGCTGGGTTGCCGGCGAGCTGACCGAAGCGCAGTTTCTGCAGGAAGCAGACTGGAACCGGGTGTGGGGCTTTGACCCGGATTTGTATATGCCGATTCTTCGATTTGCGCGCCTGAACCAGCTACCGCTTGTCGCCCTCAATGTCGAGCGCTCGCTCGTTTCCGAAACAGGTGCCGGCGGCTGGGCCGCAGTTGCGCCCGAACGCCGCGAAGGCATCACCACCCCGGCTGCCGCCCCGGAGGCCTACCGCGAATTACTGAAATCTTCGTTTCAACAACATGGCGAAATGGACGATTATGCCTTTGAGAATTTCGTGCAGGCCCAGCTGCTGTGGGACCGCGCTTTCGCAGAGGGGTTGGCACAAGCCGCCGCGTCGCGCCCCGCGGCACTGGTTGTCGGTGTGATCGGCAGCGGACATCTGCGTTATGGTCACGGCGTGCCGCATCAACTTCGCTCACTGGGTAAACGCAACATCGAGGTCTGGTTGCCGAAAGCGGCTCACAGCAAGTGTCAGGACCTGCTCAGCATTGCAGACGCCGTGTTCGGTGTGAGCAGCAGCGAGCGAACGCCGCCGCCCCGGCTCGGCGTTTATCTACAGGACACTGACGGCGGCATCGAGGTACGCGACGTCTTGCCGGGCAGCGTAGCAGAGGAGGCCGGATTGGTTTCGGGTGACCGCATCATGTCGGCTGCCGGCATTGAAGTGCATGCGAGCGAAGATATCATCGCACTCGTGCGTCGCCAGTCGCCGGGCACTTGGTTACCGATGACGGTCGCCCGCAACGGAGAAAAACTAAACGTCGTCGCGAAGTTTCCGGCATTACTACCGGCTGAAGAAGAATAAGACGCCATGAAGAATAAGACGCCATGAAATTGTATAGACGCGTCGTGCGCCTGGGACTACTGGTCATGCTGGGGGTGTCCGCCACAGCATGGTGCGCACCGCACATGGAGCTTGACGTCAACATCGATCCGGCCACACGTTCGCTCATCGCGACGGCGTCAATCACGCCCGAAACGCCGGGCCTGACTTTCTATCTCGCCGATGGCTTCGTGGTGCAATCCGTCGAACTCGACGGTGCCACGATTCCGACTGACCGCAGCAGCTTCGAGGGGCTGCAGCGATTCCGCATTGATCTTCCCGATGCAGAACAGCCGCATACGGTAACAGTGCAATACCACGGCACGCTGCAGCCGCTTGACACGTTGATGACACACGATGACACGCTGACGGCACTTCCGGCCATGTCCTCAGAGCAAGGCAGTTACTTGCCGGGCAGTAGTAGCTGGCACCCGATGCTCGAGACGGCATTCACTTACCGGCTGAACACGGCGGTCCCAACGGGTCAGATAGCGGTCGCTCCCGGCGCACCTTCCGATGAAACGGTGGACGACACAGTCCGGCGTGCCAGCTTTACCATGAAATGGCCGGTGGACAGCATTGATTTGATGGTCGGCAGGTGGTCCATCCGTGAGCACAGCATCAACATCGGCGAGACGCGTATCCGTATCCGTGCTTATTTTGGCGAAGCGGAGTTACCGCTTGCCGAGGGTTACCTCGATGCGGTCGAACGTTTTATCAAACGCTATGCGACACAAATCGGTCCGTATCCCTACACCGTATTCAGTGTTGTATCGAGTCCAATCCCGACCGGGTTCGGTATGCCCACCCTGACCTACCTGGGAAGACAGGTGCTTGGCTATCCTTTCATCCGCGACATTTCTCTCGGTCACGAGGTTCTTCACAGCTGGTGGGGCAACGGCGTTCGGATCGATCCCGCGCGCGGCAATTGGGCAGAAGGGCTGACCACCTTCATGGCCGATTACGCATACCGCGAGGACGAGAGCGCGCACGCGGCAACACGCATGCGCCACAGCTGGTTACGCGACTACGCGGCGTTGCCACCGGGCGGCGAACAGCCTTTGTCCGCGTTTCGCGCCCGGCACCATAGTGCCTCCGCAGCAATCGGATACGGCAAAGCAGCGATGATGTTCTATGCGCTGCGCACCCGCCTCGGGAGCGAAGAATTTACGCGAGGTATTCGCATCTTCTGGAACGAGCACCGGCATACCAGCGCC
>JBFKXV010000250.1:0-4712 GCA_041637935.1 Burkholderiales bacterium
TGAAAAACTACTGCGCGACCTTGATCCGGGCTTGCGCGGTGCTCGGAATCCTCATGTACTGCCCGTGTACACTCCGGTTCCTGCGCTCCTGGCGCACCCGGCTGAAGGCCGCTCGCAACGTTTTTCAACAGCCTGCAAATACACAACTAGCGAAGCGCTGACAGGCTGTTGCCGGCAGAAAATCAAGCTGCCGCCATTTCAATCAATCATCATTGCCGTCCGGCACAACCGGCTGGATTGCCAGCAACTTCCAGATCTCCTCGTTGTACTGGGCGATAGTTCGATCGCTCGAAAAACGGCCACTGCTGGCTGTGTTGAGAATACTCATCCGCAGCCACCGATCGCGATCCAGGTAGGCAGCTGCCGCTGCGCGCTGGGCGATGACAAAACCGGCGAAATCAGCAGCAGTCATCCATGGGTCGTCGGGGCTGGCGATGGTGTTGATCAGCGGGTCGAAAATGCCTGGCTCAAACTGACTGAAATGCCCGCCCTTCAGAAGATCCATCACTTCGCGTAACTCGGCGTTCGCTGCAATGATCGCCTGCGGGTCGTAACCGAACCGCAAATTCGCAACCTCATCGGCGTCGAGACCGAACAGAAAGAAATTTTCGTCACCAACCGATTCAAGGATTTCGATGTTTGCACCGTCACGTGTACCGATGGTGATCGCTCCGTTCATCATCAATTTCATGTTGCCGGTTCCGGACGCCTCCTTGCCGGCAGTCGAGATCTGTTCAGATAAATCGGCTGCGGGACAAATCACTTCCATTGCGCTGACACAATAATCGGGAAGGAACACCACCTTGAGGCGGCCGGCCGCGGCCGGGTCGGCGTTGATCACCCGCGCCACATTGTTGATGAGCTTGATGGTTCGCTTGGCCTGCTCGTAGCCGGGCGCAGCCTTACCGCCAATGAGCACGCAACGCGGCGTCCAGCCGTCCACATCGCCGCGCTTGATTCGGCAGTAGAGATGAATGACGTGCAGCACATTGAGCAACTGGCGTTTGTATTCGTGAATCCGCTTGACCTGTATGTCGAACATGGCCTGCGGGTCGAAATCGACTCCACATTGCTGCTTTACCAAGGCAGCCAGCCGGCGCTTGTTGTCCTGTTTGACTTCCGCCCAGCGCGCGCGAAATTCCGCGTCAACGGCATGCGGCGCCAACTCTTCGAGCCGCATCAAGTCAGTCTGCCAGCCGTCGCCGATGGTCTCGGTGATCAGTTCAGCCAGGCGCGGATTGCACGCGACCAACCAGCGCCGGGGCGTGACGCCATTGGTCTTGTTATTGAATTTCTCCGGCCACAGCTCGTAAAAATCGCGGAACAGCCCACTGATCAACAGTCGTGAATGCAATGCGGCCACGCCGTTGATCGAGAAGCTGCCGACGATGGCGAGGTACGCCATGCGCACCATGCGCTCAGCCCCCTCTTCAATGATCGACATGCGCCGCAGGCGCCCGTTGTCGCCCGGCCATTTCTGCGCGACCAGGGCAAGAAAGTGAGCGTTGATCTCGTAGATGATTTCGAGCAGGCGCGGTAACAGCCGCGAGAACAGGTCAACCGACCAGCGTTCCAGTGCTTCCGGCAACAGCGTGTGGTTGGTGTAGGCCATGGTGCGGGTCGTAATCGACCACGCTTCATCCCACTCCAGATCGTGCTCATCGATCAGCAGCCGCATCAATTCGGCCACCGCGACCGCCGGGTGCGTGTCGTTGAGCTGGAAGCAATGTTTTTCAGCAAAGTCCGAGAAGTCACCATCGTGCACCCGCCGCCATTGCCGCAGCGTGTCTTGCAGGCTGGCTGAAACCAGAAAGTATTGCTGGCGCAATCGCAGCTCGCGACCGTTCTCGCTGGCGTCATTGGGATACAGCACGAGGGTGATATTTTCGGCTTCGTTCTTGGCCGCCACGGCTTCGGGATAGCTGCCGGCATGAAACTCATCGAGATCAAAGGCACCGGTGCCTTCGGATGACCACAGCCGCAGCGTGTTCACAGTGTTGTTGTGGTAACCGGGCACCGGAACATCGTATGGCACGGCGAGCACGTCGTGGGTGTCGAGCCAGCGCGCGCGCTGCCGGCCATCCGTGCCGCGGTAAAACTCGGTACGGCCTCCAAAGTGAATCGTTTGCGTATATTCGCGTCGCTCCAATTCCCACGGATGGCCTTCGGTGAGCCAGTGGTCTGGACATTCGACCTGGTGGCCGTCTTCGATTCGCTGGCGGAACATGCCGTACTGATAGCGCATTCCATAACCGATCACCGGCAGACCGAGCGTTGCACAGCTGTCGAGAAAACAGGCCGCCAGCCGGCCAAGGCCGCCATTGCCGAGCCCGGCGTCGTGTTCGGCGCTGACCACGTTCTCGAGCGACAAACCGAGAAATTCGAGCGCATTACGCGCCTCTTCTTCCGCATCGAGGTTAACCAGTGCGTTACGCAGCGAACGACCGAGCAGGTACTCGAGCGACAGGTAACAAGTGCGCCGGCTTCGCTGCTGCTCGTAGGCGCGGCGCGTGGCGTTCCAGCGCTCATTGAGCCGGTCACGAACCGTCAGCGCAAATGCCGGATACAGATAGACGTCAGACGTTTGAAAATTGTCACGCCCGAGCGTGTGGCTGAAGTAGCGCAAGAAATCCTGTGACAACGCGTCGGAGTTGAGACCCGAGGTCGTGACGTGTTGCGGCTGCGTTGACAACTGTGCATTTCTACTCATGCGTTCAAACTTCCGATCCAATAACAAGAATCCAGCTTATCCGCGGCGTTCAATATCACTTTTTTGCCCCCGTTTATATAGCAAATCGATACAGGCTTCAGCATTATCGCGCCACAAAAAGCGGGCCTGCCTGGCCGCCTTGCAAAGCGTGTCCCAACGTCGCGGATGCTTGTTTCGCAGCGCAAGCGCCTCGCCCGCTGCCGCCACCAGAGCGTCGGCCTGCTCGACCAGCGATTGACCATCGAATCCGAAGCCATTGACCCCGGGTTGGACGGTGTCCTTGAGTCCGCCGACCAGATGCACCAGGCAGGGCTGACCGGCACGCATCGCCAACATCTGGCTGATGCCACATGGTTCGAATGAGCTCGGCATCAGGAACAAGTCACCAGCGCCATACAGTGCTTGCGCAAGCGCCTCAGAGTAACCGCAAAGAAACAGAAAGTTCTTCCGCCGCGCCGACATGATCGCGAGAAACTGCTCGAGTCCGGCTTCGCCGCTACCGAGCATGACCAGCAATCCGTCGTCTCCCAACGCGTCGAGAACGCCCTCGAGTGCGGCGCGGCCGTCACTGGCCGGTTGTGCCAGCAGGCGAACCTTTTGCTCCGTAATCCGGCCAACGCTGGTGAGCAACGTGGCGGGGCGCCGCGAAGGCAATTCTTCGAGCCGTGCGTGCGCCACGAACTGCGCGCCGGTGACTTGCGCTCGACCGCCCGCCCAGCGCAGATTTTCCGCGCGCATCAATTCGCGTAGCGCATCCCACTCAGGTACGGCGGGCAGGCGTTTCGGGTATTCGCAGCCGTTGACAAAACCGTGCAACCGTCCTTTGGCATGCGCTTTCTTCAGATCGCCTTCGAGCCCCTCGCCGCCGTAATAGCCGGCGTTGGCAACGTCACTGGGAACCAGAATCTCCGCGCAATACGACGGCGAGACGGTGTGGACAGCCTCCGCCATTCGAACGCCGACTGCCATCAGGTTGATGGTGTCGGGCCAGCGCCGGTCGAACACCCCGGATGTCTGGTAGTTCAGTTCGGGAAACCACGATTCGAGTGCCGAGTCATCACCGCGCAGCGGCCGCACACCTTGCAGCGCGAGATTGTGCACCGTGTAGACACAACGAATCTTGCGTAATTGACGGTAGGCACGATGGTAGCGGCGCAGCACGAGCAGCATCGCCGCGTGCCAGTCATGCAAATGCACTACGTCGATCTTGCCGAATGATCCACGCTTCAATCCCTCGGCAACAGCGGCACAGAACAACGCGAACTTGGAGGCATCGGTGGCGAACGGGCGCTCGGGCGGGTCGTCGCAATAGATCATGCCACGGCCACACGCACTGAACGCCTCATGTTCGAGCACGACATGACGCACTTTTTCAACCGGTTGCTTACCGTCGACTTCGAACACCTTGACCTGATTGGTCACGCCGCGAAAGGCGGTGTCGAGATTCGTCACCAGGCGCGGGCGTGGCAAGGTGTCGAGCCTGCCGTACGCCGGAGTAACCACGGTTACGGTGCAACCCAGCTCGGCGAGCGCTGGCGGTAAATCGCGAATGACATCGCCGATTCCACCCACCTTGCCGCCAGGCAGAGCGTCGTTCTCTGCCGCCGCCATCAGAACATGCAGGGACATTCAACGCAAAGAGTGCAATGGCTGGCCGAGCATGTCAGGCGTTACCAGGACGACTCCCCCGGGGGTGACCCGGAAGCCGCGCGCGCGGTCGGCATCATGGTCGCGGCCGATAACCGTACCCGCCGCGATGTTACAGCCACGATCCAGAATTGCCCGGTGGATATCGCATTGTGGTCCGACGTTTACATCGGGTAAAACCACGCATTCATCGAGTTTCGATTGCGCCTCGATTTGCACGTTGGAGAATAGCAATGAACGGCGCACGCTCGCGCCCGAGATGACGCAGCCGCCCGACACCAGTGAGTCGATTGCCTGACCGCGGCGATCGTCATGGTCGAAAACGAACTTGGCAGGGGGAAGCTGAGCCTGGTCA
>JBFKXV010000251.1:0-4665 GCA_041637935.1 Burkholderiales bacterium
CAGCGAGCAGGAAATGGTTGCCTGGGTCGCGCTGCTCAGCGACCTTTTTCTCGATACCGAAATACAGGTTTTCGACGATGAAGCCATGGCGCGCGAGTGGCTCGAGGAGAGCAACGCCTAACCGCAATGCTGTTGGCGGCACAACCTCTTCGCTGCGCAATACCGGTCACGCGCGACCGCGCAAGCGGCGTCTGCATTTGCGCGACGGGCGCGGCTACTGTCAGTATCCGATGCTATGCGTCGAGGTCGATGTTGGCGCTTCCCCGGTAGATGTAGCCGGCAAACCGTGGCGAGCGGGGCAGGTATGCGCTGTGCAATTCGGTAAACCGGAAGTTCGCGTCATTCAGCAACTGTGGAATATTGCGTGACAGGTGGCAACCGCCGGCGATTCTGCCCCACAGCGGGTCAAGGCGTCGTTGCCAGCGCTGTACTGGCGCATCGGGCGCGAGACCGTGCTCGCAGAAAAGCAGGCGGCCGGAGGGCTTGAGTACCCGGTGCATCTCTTCAAGTGCGGCTGCTACGTCGGGAATGGTGCAGAGCGAAAAGGTGACAACGATGGTATCCGCGCTGTCGTCGGGAAGCGGTAGAGATTCTGCACTGGCGGGTATCAGGTCGACCGGAAACGCGACACGATTGATGCGCTTTCCCGCGTAAGCGAGCAGTTGTTGCGAAGGGTCGACGCCGGTGAGGCTGCTGACACTGGCTGCATCGTAATAATCAAGATTGAGTGCGGATCCGATGCCAATTTCCAGCACCCGGCCGCGTGCGGCCGGGATCAACGCGGCGCGCTGCCGCGCCAGCAGGGCAGTGCCACACGCCCAGTGTGTCAAGGGCGGCAACATGAAGCGGTCATAGAAATTCATGTTTGCGGCTGGCATTAGCCGAGGCAATGCGCGGCTACGTATCCCCGGTTAATTGTGGGTGATTGCACGGCGGCGAGACAAGGTCGTGCTGTCGTTGAGTCAGAGCCCGTTGAGCGGTACAATACACCTATCGCGCGATTGCGATCAGTGCCCCTTACCAGGATCAACCGGTAAGGGGTTTTTTGTTTTCAAGGCCATTCGCCCGTGAATGGTCGATACGGTTACAAGGAGCACAGATGCCAAGGAAGCTTTCTCCTGAAGAAGCCGCTGTCATGATTATCAGGCGGCGCTTGCAACAGATGGAAGAGGATAAAATGGCGCAGCATGAGCAGACGACAGATCCGCTCGAGCCGGATGAGCCGGCCCCGGAGCAGCCGCGCCCGGAACGGAAATCGGCGAAACGCTGACTCGCAAGGGTTCAGCGCGACAGCCGCGCGGACCGGCTTGAACTGCGGCCTCCGGCACTTGGCGTGTGCAATGGGCGAACTGACAGACCGGTAACACAGGCGCGTTCAACAACAGAAAGAGTGGTAACTGAATGGCGAAGGAAGAGCTGATAGAAATGGAAGGCACGGTGCAGGAGGTGCTGCCGAATACAACCTTCCGCGTCGAACTCGAGAACGGCGTCGAGGTGATTGCCTATGCTTCGGGAAAAATGCGCAAACACCGGATTCGCATCACCGCCGGTGACCGCGTCACGGTGGAAATGTCTCCGTATGATCTGACCAAGGCGCGCATCAATTTCCGCCACCGTGACGAACGCGCCGCAACCGGAGGTGGCCGCCGCCCACCCTATCGCAGGTGATCACCGGTGTTCAGGCCATGTGCCGGCACTGAATCGCCTCGTAAACTGAATCGGCTCGCAAATTAACGACTTAACCTGTTCCTTCCGGCATCCTTGGCGCGATACAGCGCTTCGTCGGCCGCCCGCAGGACCTTTGCCGGCGTGTGCAATCGCCGGTTCCTTTCAGCAGCTCCGATACTGACTGTCACAGAAAGCGTGGCCATTTTGGCTTCGAGCGCCGATTTGTCTGTACCGGAGCGTTCCAACCCATCGCCTTTTCCGCTGCGTCTGTCTTCATTCTCGCGCAATGATTGGCGTCGTTCTCGTCCGCGGGATGCCAGCGTATAGTTGGCAATGCTGATTCGAAGGCTCTCGAGATACGGCACGGCTTGCTCCAGCGTCTTGTCGGCGAACACGATCGAAAACTCTTCGCCGCCGTAGCGAAACGCACGGCCGCCGCCGCCCACCTCGGCGAGACGCGCCCCAACCATACGCAGCACCTGATCGCCGACATCATGCCCGTGGGTGTCGTTGAATTTCTTGAAATGGTCTACATCGACCATGGCGATGGTGAATTGCGGGCCCAGCCCGAGCAGCTGTTCCTCGAGCATCCGGCGTCCCGGCAAACCAGTGAGCTCGTCGCGAAATGCCATGCGGTGCGATTCCTGTAGCACCGACAAGAGCAGAATAAGCCCGGCGCCCGCCAGGAAAGCCGGGAAACTTGCTGGCGCATTGCTCCATGTACAGGCAGCGAAAAAGGTCAGCAAGGCGGTACCCAATCCGATTTCGACGGGCGACAGATGTTCGTAAACGCGGCCGGCGGCCAATGCAATTCCGGCAGCGAAGAGCACCTTGCCGACGAACGGCGTGGGGCTCGGGTAGAGCAACCAGTGATCAAGAATCGACTTCCAGGCGGCGCCGGACAGCGGGCTGTGGCCGGCGCTGGCAATCCATGCGACAAGCAAGCATTCAACGACAATCAGCAGTAGCCAGCGGTAGCTGCGGAAATGAAAAACGCCGCGTTCCGGCAACAACAGAATGAGCGCGACGTTGAGCGGAACGAAAATGGCGATTCCGCTCATAACGGCACGCCTGGCGAACGGTTCCGCGCCGTAATCGGTGGCCAGCACGTAACCGGCGTAGGCGCAGAACAACGAGATCAGCGCGAGAAGCGCGCGTCCGCGATTAAACCAGAGGCTCAACGCGATGCCCATCGGAAGAACGATTGCCGGCACAATTCGAATTGCGGCCGAGGCCTGCGTCGATAAAACTGTCGTCGCCGCAGTTGCAATCAAAAGCACGACGGCTGGTGCGATGAACGGTTGGGTTATGCGCAATGACCGGGTGTTCAACGGCGTCATGGTCCTGACCAGTCGACAAACGCGTACGCTATCGTCGTCAGAACCCGACAATATTTGCCGCCACGTGCGGCGTAATCAGTCTGAGCGGTCGGGCGCATGGCAACAAACGCAAGTTGCGTGAACACGCTTTTGTGGCAAGCGAGATATATGCCGAAGGCCGGGGCGGCCCAATAAGGTGGGTTACACTTGACAGCCATCTTGAATCATTGACTACCTTTCGAACCATGGCTGGACCACTTGCAGGCGTCAAAATACTGGATCTCACGACTGTCGTGATGGGACCGTTCGCGACCCAGATTCTCGCCGAGCTCGGCGCCGACGTAATAAAGATTGAATCGCACCATGGAGATAATATGCGCGACGTCGGGCCAATGCGATCGAGTGCGATGGGGCATCTTCATCTGCACCTCAATCGTGGCAAGCGCTGTATCGTGCTCGATCTCAAACAACCGGCTGGGCGCGAGGTCGTCACGCGTTTGCTGCCGGAAATGGACGTGCTGGTGTACAACGTTCGCCCACAAGCCATGGCAAGACTCGGTCTGTCCTACGACGACGTTCGCTCGGTCAACCCGCGTTTGATCTATGTCGGCGCGTATGGTTATTCGGAGCGCGGTGAGCGCGCTGGCCGGGCAGCGTACGATGATTTGATACAGGGCAGCACTGGCGTTCCCTGGCTGGTGTCGCGTGATGGCGCGGACCGCCCGCGCTATGTGCCGCTCAACTTCGCCGACCGGGTGACTGGTTTGCACGCCGTGTATGCCGTTACCGCGGCCTTGTATCACCGCGAGAAAACCGGGCAGGGACAATCGGTCGAGGTGCCGATGTTCGAAAGCGTGTCGCACTTCGTGTTGGGCGATCATCTCGCAGGACTTAGTTACCGCCCGCCCAACGGCGGTTCGGGCTACGAGCGCTTGCGTCATCGCCGCGTGTACCACACGAAAGACGGCTACCTATGCGTACTTGTTTATAACGAGGGGCAATGGAGGCGGTTCTTCGATGCCATTGGGCGGCCCGAAATGATGGACGATCCACGCTTTGCAACGCACGCAATGCGGGCCACCCACATCGGTGAAATCTATGATTTGCTCGCCGAAATTCTGGAACAACGCAGCTCGGCCGAATGGATGGCGTTGCTCGAGAAGGCTGACGTTCCGGTGGCGCGAATGAACGCGATCGATGATCTGCTATCCGATACGCATCTGAAAAGCAGTGGCTTCTTTATCGAGGAGGAGCACCCCACGGAAGGGCCGATGTACGCGATGCGCACACCAACTGGCTGGTCCGAGTCGGCGCCCGAGCCGACCACGCCGGCAGCTCGCCTCGGTCAGCACTCGGTGGAAGTGTTGGCCGAACTCGGTTACTCATCGGATGAAATTGCCCGCCTGAAAGAAACTGGCGTCGTCAAGTCTGCCTGACGCGGCTTGTTTGGCGCAACCGGGGTACATTGCCTTGAAACATGTGCCGCGTACCATTGCAGCCATGTCACGTATTTGTGAACTGCTTCTTCAGGCTGCCGTGCCAACGCAGTTGACTAGTTGATATGGCATTATTTGATATCGCACCATTTGATACTGCACCATTATGAATTGGCCCAGTGGGCCATCCTCGTTTACTCCAATAACGCAAAGGCGGATTGATGCGGAGACTGTGTGATGGC
>JBFKXV010000252.1:0-4662 GCA_041637935.1 Burkholderiales bacterium
CATCGAAGAGTGGGAAAAGCAAATGCACGGCGCACAAGCAAACATGAAAGCGCGCTATCAAAAGCAACTCGACATGCTGCGCCATCAGCGCGAAGAGGGGATGAGCAAGCTCAAAGAAATACAAGAGTCAAGCGAAGCCGCCTGGAAGGATATGAGCAAGGGCTTCGACGATGCATGGAAACACCTCGCTGATGGCTTTGATAAGGCTTGGTCGGATCTCCGTGGCAAGCAGCACGAGCAGGACGAATCAAAAAAGTAGAGCCAACGCAGGTACGGGCGACGCGCGGTGCCATAAATGGAAAGGCGCCGCCGAAGGCCGTTGGCGTGTGATATCGCCACCACTCGGCGAGCTAGTGTGGTGAGGGTCTGAAAGCGCATTGGTGTGCGCACATCAATCTGATGGCAGATCAACGCTGAAAACCGAATGGCGGGGTGTTGGTTCGACCAAGCTGCGACTGGAAGCGGGAATGCATGTTGCGATCAGCAGACGTGTATGTTGGCGATATCGCAAGAAGAACTGGCACTCGCGTGGGTGGGCGGCGGCTACGTCGTCATCACCGCTGCGTATCTGTGGCTGATGAACCGTTCGGCTGAAAAGCTGCTACGGGTCATTCAGCATCATGAAGCGAACGAGGTCTGGCAGTCGATTGGTGCGCCACAGACAATCAAACAAGCCGTGCAAGACCCCGAAAGACGCTGGCGCGAGTTCCTCCGCAGTCGCGACTATCGCCGCCTGTGCAGCCCGGTCACGGCCAGTGAAATCGATACCTTTCTTCTGAAAACCTATGTCGGACTAATTGGACTGGCGTTAGCCGGTGCAATTATCCTGGTTCGCTTCTGGCCTTTACTGAAGCCCGCCTTGCTGGGCAAGTGAGCCCAGCCTGCGGCACGTTGTGTTGCAGGATCAGCCTTTGACACAGACCAGCGGCAGCAGCTGCGCCACCTTTCGCGCCAGACCAGCCTGTTGCGCCGCGTCGACTACTGAGCTCACGTCCTTGTAGGCACCGGGCGCTTCTTCTGCGACACCGCGCATTGAGGGGCTGCGAATAAGAATGCCCTCGTCTGCCAGGTCGTCGACCAGCTTGCGGCCCTGCCATCGTTTCTTTGCCGCATGCCGGCTCATCGCCCGGCCGGCGCCATGGCAGGCCGAGCCGAAGGCGATCTCCATACCGCTGCCGGTACCGGCAAGCACGTACGACGACGTTCCCATGCTTCCGCCGATCAGTACCGGCTGGCCGGCTACTTTGAGGTCTTCTGGCAAGTCGGGGTGATCCGGGCCAAAAGCCCGTGTCGCGCCCTTGCGGTGCACGTGCAAGGCCACCTTCTTGCCATCAACCAGATGCTCCTCGACCTTGCAAGTGTTGTGCGACACGTCATAGAGCAAGGGTAGCTGCAGTTCGCACCCGAATACCTCAGCAAAAACCCCTCTCGTCAGATGCGTGATGATCTGTCGGTTCGCCAGCGCACAGTTGATTGCAGAGCGCATGGCGCCGAGATAACGCTGGCCGAGTGGAGAATGAATCGGTGCGCAGGCCAGCTCCCGGTCAGGGAGCGCGAAGCCGAAACCGGCGGCGGACTGCGCCATCTCTTTCAAGTACTCAGTGCCGATCTGATGACCAAGCCCGCGCGAACCGCAATGAATACTGACAACAATATCACCCTCGGCAATGCTGAAAGCGTCAGCGGTTTTCTGGTCGAAGATTTCGCTGACGAGCTGTACTTCCAAATAATGGTTTCCCGAGCCAAGCGTACCCATTTCATCACGCTGTCTGCGCCGCGCGTGAGCCGAAACGGCTTGCGGATTCGCCCCCTCCATCCTGCCGTTTTCCTCGATCCTGGCCAGGTCTTCGACTCGCCCGTAGCCTTGTTCGATCGCCCATGCGGCGCCGCCAGCCAGCATGTCGGTCATTTCGCGGTCCGACAACGAGATTGTCCCGGTGCTTCCGACGCCGGCCGGTATGCCGCGGGATAACGCGTCGGCCAATGCCACCTGTTTTCGTTTGAGTTCATCGAGGTCGACTCCGGTATGCAAACAGCGCACGCCGCACGAAACGTCGAAACCGACGCCGCCGGCCGAGATAACACCACCCGCCTCTGCGTCGAACGCGGCAACGCCGCCGATCGGAAAACCGTAACCCCAGTGCGCATCCGGCATCGCATATGAGGCCGCAACAATACCGGGCAGCATCGCGACGTTGGCGGTCTGCTCCAGCACTTTGTCATCCATTGCGCGAATCAGATCTGCGCTCGCGTAGATAATGCCCGGCACGCGCATCGCGCCGTGCTTGGGGATTTCCCATTCGAAATCATCGCGACGATTCAGCCGGCTCAGCTCCATTTCACACATCCACCACGCACTGGGCAAGCCATTGCCCGTCCGCGCATTTTTCCACTTTCAGTTCGGTCAGTGTCGCACCCTTGATTTCTACCGCGGGTTGGTGTCGTTGTACGTCGGCCGCTTCGCCCCACGCGCTGGCGTTCAGCCGGTCACCCTGTATATTGATTTCGTAGCGGCTGAACAACATCTTGCGCGTTGCCATCTCATAGATCAGCGCATCGAGCCAGTCGACGAACAGCAGTTCGGGATCACTATTTTCGACGCTGATGTTAATTTGCTGACGCGGCTCGACAGACTCAATTTGCGTCACGGCCGAAGTAAGCGCTAACGCTGCCTGCTCAAAAGCCTGCGCCTCAGTCAGCCCGATGCCGCGCACGCCAACGTCGGCGTCGTGATCGAAGTGATGCCAGCCAACGGAACTCGGTGAATGCTGCGCCACAAGAAACTGCGTTAACGTTCCAAAACGTCCATCGCACGTGAGTCTTCACAATACTCCGCCACGCGGAAGATTCCCAGTTGATGCAGATCAACAGGGCATCCTGGTCAAAAAGAAACAATGACTTTATGCAAAATGCAGCTTAAAGGAGAGTTGGTTGTGGCCATCGGAGAAATATGCACTCGAGAGGTCGTGTTCACAGGGCGGGATGACAGTGTAGCGTCGGCCGCGAAGTTGATGCGCGAAAATCATGTGGGTTGTCTTGTCGTTGCTGAAAAACAGAACGGCAAACGCATTCCGGTTGGTATGCTGACTGACCGCGATATCACCGTTGCCGTGGTGGCACCCGGCCTGGACGCAGAGGCGATCCTGGCCGGTGATGTGATGAGCCCGGAAGTGCTGTCAGTTCGTGACGATGCCGGCATTGCCGAAACAGTGGAACTGATGCGGGTTCGCGGCATCAGGCGGCTACCGGTTACCGACACGGGCGGAGCGCTCATTGGGCTGATAGCGGCGGACGATATTCTGGCGCTGCTTGCGGAAGAGATCGCCGGCCTGGCCGGAATGATCACCCGCGAGGAGAAACGCGAGCGCACCGCGCGTAAGACGCGAGCCGCGAGTTGACGGGCGCGGGCATGGCAATACCGCTGCGGATCTCGTTTCATCAGATGCCATCGTCGGTAGCACTCGAGGACCACATCCGCGAAAAAGTGCAAAGCCTCGAGCAACTGCATCCCAATCTGACACGCTGCAATGTCACCATTGAACAGCCTCATCACCACAAGAACCAGGGCAACGCGTTCAACGTGCGCATTGATCTGTACGTCCCGGGCGATGAAATCGTCGTCAACCGAGATGCCAACGCCAACGAAGATCCCCTGGTCGCGCTGCGCGACGCCTTTGAGGCCGCCCGCAGGCAAGTCGTTAAACATGCCCAGAAAAAACGTGGCGACGTCAAACGCCATTCGTTGCCCGGCAGCGGCGAGGCCGGCCTCGAGGAATCCTGATGAAGATGCGATTTATCGGACCTGCCAGGGTAAACCCGGCATGAACCGCGTTCCTCGGAGCCCATTGGCCGGCGGCAATCGGTCACGTTGAAATGGCTACTACCCTGGTACATCTCGCTTACACCCCTCGCGGCGCAGGATTGTCGTGCGCGTTGATGTATTTCAAGGCCGAGCCGGACATCTATGGCTGGTGGATTGGCAGGCAAGGCAGCAGTTTTCACACCGCGTACTTCCGACTCGCTGACTTCTACAGTACTGGCACCAGCATGTACGTGACGCAGGATTCCGACCTCTACGGCGGCTGGACGATCGAGCTGACGTCCGGCAAGTCAAGCATGCTCGACCGATCGCTGTCGGTGGCAGATGAGATCAGCCATAAGCTGGAACAGGCGCAGGACGCCTTCTGCGGCGAGTGGCTGGTGCTGCCGGGAGACAAGGACGCACAACAACAGCACCGCGCCTACGCCGAGGCCGAGCTCGCCTGGAGCGAGGTCAACTTCCAATTCCGTCAGCTCAATAAGTTCATCAAAGACGAATCCGTCTGGCTCTACTTCTCGAAGGAATTCGAAGCCGCTGTTGGTCAATATCTGAAGCGACGTTGGCCGATCGATTATCGCGGTTAACGCGGTTGTCATCATCTGCTGCCAGCACCATCCACTTCGAACCCGTCGCATAAGAGACGTTGATTTACGTCAACTGCAGCGGTACGGGAGACTGTTAGTGTTCAATCGGTATGGAAAGGAAAGCCGGATGCGTGAGGCATCCGCGCGTCAGTCGGGCAACAACATATACCCGCTGTGTGGAGGATTTCAAAATGGCAAACATCACGCGCTTCGATCCCTTTTTTGATGTCGATGATTTGTTTCGCGGGCTCAGGCTGG
>JBFKXV010000253.1:0-4620 GCA_041637935.1 Burkholderiales bacterium
CCGGAATACAACAGTCAGTTTCCGGCGCTGTTGAAGAATGTACTGGACTGGGCATCGCGCCGGGAAGGCGACGAAAAGCCAATGATTGCATTTGACGGCAAGGTGGCCGGCGTCATGTCGGCGTCGCCCGGCGCGTTGGCCGGCCTGCGTGGTCAGTCACTGCTGCGCGCGCAGCTGGCCTATCTTGGCATGGTTGTCGTGCCCGACCGCGTCGGTGTTGGCAGGGCGCACGAAGCATTCAATGAGCAAGGCGCCATGAACAATCCGGCGCAGCAACGCTCGCTCGAAAAGTTGGGCGCGAAGACGGTACGTTTCGTGCAGCGCCTGTTATTGTAGACAAGAGAGTTCCGGACTTGTCGGGCGTGCTATGTTGACCAAAACGATGCGCCTGTTCTTTTCACTCCTGATAGCAGGGCGGAACAAACCATGCGGGCATTGAGCGGAATTTTACTGTTTGTTGCAGGCTTGCTGCCGCATGCACTGGCCGAGAACTGGGTCGAGGTGGGTGCCGATCCGGAGGCGAAGTTCTATGTCGACGTTGACTCGATCGCCATGGTCGACGATACCCTGCACGTTATCAAACGCGGCATTTATAACCACACGCTCACTGAAAGACTGGGTGGCAGCCCGGTTGTGTTCAAGGAAACGCGTGGACTGGTCGAAGTTGATTGCGTGTTGCGGGTCAACCGCATCACGCGCATCGAAATGCTTAATGAAAGCGGCGAGGTTGTGTGGTCCTCGGGAGACATGCCGCGGCGGCTGTGGCTATCGGTGAAGCCCAATTCCCACGCCGAGGCGACGCTCGAAGTCGCCTGCGCGCATTTCAACGAGACATAACGCCTCTATCGTAAACAGCGCCTCTGCACTGACTGAGACCGTAGGCAGTGTGCGTCTGCGCTTTGTCGCCACCGGCCCATTAGCCACGCCGGGGAATAAAAAAGGGCAGCATCGCTGCCCTTTTTCTTATTCGAAAATTCAGCCCCGGACGCTACTGACTGCGCGGATCGTCCTCCGGATTCACGAAGCGGATGTCCGAGTTTGGACCCATTCCCATTTCCTGGATGATGACCTCCTTGCGTGCCCATGCATAGTGAGGTACTTCGGCCTCAGTGATGTAGAAGGCGCCGGGCTCGAGTTCGCGCATCTTCAGCGCGTCGTATTCTTCGCCGACACCGGCCCAGTAGATGCCTTTCAGTACGGTCACCGTGCGCGGGTCAGCGTGCCGGTGCGGCGGCAGCTTGTAGCCCGACGGCATCTTTGCCCGGAAAACATAGGGACCGGGCTTGGTCGGGTCGCCGTACAACATGACGGTGCGCATGCCCCAAGGCGTTGCCATGTTGCGCTCCCATTTGACTTTATCCGGGTCATCCGCGATGTAATTGCTGCGCATCATCACGGTCATTCCGCCGTGCATGTCGCTGTATGCCGTGGGCAACGAAGCCAGGCCTAGCGCCAGTCCGAGCGAGATGGCCGGTAGCTTGAGCATCAGGTGCATCGTGTTTCTCCTCCGTTATTCAACAAGTTGAGCATGATTTTTAGGCGTGCGATGGTATCACCAATCGCGCGTCGCCTGCGACTGCCTCCACCATGAACAGACCGGCCGCCATGCGCCTGGTTCCGGATGGCACGCTTTATTGCGATCCGCCGCGATAGTTTTTCGCGATAGTTTTTTACGATCAATGTCATGCACTTGCATTGTGATCGAGCGCGTTAGGTACTATGCTAGCGGTTCGAAAAGGTGAGAAGCGTACTGGGGACCTTTTTACTTCGTGGCGCCCGGCACCCAAGCCGGCGCGCCGTCCAGTAAACCAAGAAGAAATTTATTCGTAAACGGGGGTAGGAGTATGATTTCATTGAAAGTTAACGGCGTTAGCCGTCAGTTCAATGGCGACCCGAACATGCCACTTTTGTGGTATTTGCGGGACGAGCTCGGACTGACCGGCAGCAAGTTCGGCTGTGGTACGGGCTTGTGCGGCGCCTGCACGGTGCATGTTGATGGAGCTGCCGTGCGTGGCTGCATTACTTCGGTGCAAATGGCGTCCGACAAAGACGTCACAACCATCGAAGGTCTCGATCCGAACGGCAACCATCCGGTTCAGCGTGCCTGGCGCGCAGTCAATGTGCCGCAGTGTGGTTACTGCCAGTCGGGTCAGATTATGTCGGCAGCCGCGCTGCTGAACCAGAATCCCGATCCTTCCGATCAGGACATCGTCAACGGCATGGCAGGCAATATCTGTCGTTGCGGCACCTATCAGCGCATTTTTTCAGCGGTCCGCAAAGCCGCAGAGGAGGTGTGATATGGCTGCCATTGTTAACGTCAGCAGACGTGATTTCCTGAAAGGCACTGGCGCTGCTACGGCGCTGGTAATCGGAGCCAATATGGTCCCGGGCGGCTTGATGCGCGAGGCGCATGCACAGGCCACCGAGGCGCAACCGAACCTGTTCGTGAAGATCGCCAGTGACGGCAAGGTGACCATCACCTGTAGCCGCGTGGAGATGGGTCAGGGCGTGCGTACCGGCGTCCCGATGATGCTTGCCGACGAACTCGAAGCCGACTGGAATCGCGTTGCGATCTGGCAGGCGCCGGGTGACGCGGAGAAGTACGACCCGGCAGGCAAGGACGGTCAGAACACCGACGGTTCTCGCAGCACTCGCCATCACCTCGACGTCATGCGCGAACTTGGTGCAGGCGCACGTTACACACTGGAAATGGCGGCGGCCCAGAAGTGGGGTGTCAACATCCAGGACGTTTATGCCAAGCATCACCGCATCTATAACAGCCGTACCGGAAAGTCGTTTGACTACGGCGAACTGGTCGACGTGGCCGCAGGCATCAACATTCCGGCCGGCGAAGCTGCTCCGAAACTGAAGCTCAAGGACAAGTCGCAGTGGAAGTACATCGGCAAGGACATGCCGGTGGTCGACAACTACGACATGAGCACCGGTGGCGCCAACTACGGTGCCGACATCAGCATTCCCGGCATGAAGATCGCCGTGATTGCCCGTTCGCCGGTATTTCGTGGCAAGGTCAGGTCGTTCGACGCGCGCGAAGCGCTCAAAGTGCAGGGTGTTGAAAAGGTCGTGGAGATTCCGGCACTGGCGGATGACAAGCCGGCCGAGTTCCGTGCCCTGGGCGGTATTGCGGTCATCGGTACCAACACCTGGTCGGTGATGGAAGGTCGCAGAAAACTCAAGATCAACTGGGATCTGGGGCCAAACCGCGTTCATTCCAGCCGCACCTACGATAACAAGCTGCGCAAGTCAGCCCGCAAGGGTGGCGTCGTGGTTCGTAATCGTGGTGATGCCGACCGGGCGATGAAGGGTGCTGCCAAGGTTGTGGAATCGGAGTACTTTGTACCGTTCTTCATCCACACGCCGATGGAGCCGCCGGCGGCAATCGTCGACGCCAACGTAAGGCCAGTCAAAGTTTGGGCGTGTACCCAGTCGCCCAACGAGTGCCGGCAGTATGTTGCTGAAGCGCTTGGTCTCGAGAAGAAGGACGTTGAGTGCTGGACCACGCTGCTCGGCGGCGGTTTCGGCCGTAAGTCCAAGCCTGACTTCGCTTGCGAGGCCGCAATCCTGTCGAAGATGACCGGTTCGCCGGTTCGTGTGCAGTGGACCCGTGAGGACGACATCCAGAACGGCTACTACCACACCGTCAGTGCCCACCACATGAAGGCCGGCCTCGATTCACGCGGCAAGGTCATCGCGTGGAAGCACTCCGGCGCCTGGCCGTCCATCCTGGCCTTGTGGAATCCGGCGCAAAAGACCGGATTCGGCATCGAGTATGGACTGGGCATGGTCGACGTTGGCTACAACAACGTGCCTAACATCCGCATCGAGAACGGTGAGGCGGATGTCCATATCCGCGTTGGCTGGTACCGGTCGGTGAACAACATTCAGCATTCGTTTGCCCAGAACTGCTTTGCCTATGAAATTGCAGAAGCAGCCGGGCGCGATCCGCTCGAGGTGTTGCTCGAGATGACCGGTGATGCCGACAACATGGATTTGGCGAAAGACGGTGTCAAGGAGTACTGGAACTACGGTGATCCGGTTGAAGACTGGTCGGTAATGCCGGTACGTCTGTCCAATGTGCTGAGAACCGTTGCCAAGAAGGCAGGCTATGGCAAGAAACTGCCGAAGGGCCACGGTCTGGGGCTGGCAGTCCATCGCAGCTTCCACAGCTATGTTGCCACTGCGGTGCATGTGGTCGTTCACGACGACGGCACGTTCAGTATTCCGCAGGTCGACACGGCGATCGACTGCGGTCGCTACGTCAACCCCGAAGGTATCCGCAAGCAGATCGAAGGCGCGGCTATCTACGGCAACACTGTTGCGCGTTGGGGCAAGATCACGACCAAACGCGGTGCGGTTGAGCAGAGCAACTTCCATGACTATCCGATCACACGCATGAGCGATGCACCGCTCAACGTGCGGGTACACATCGTGGAAGACTTTGTCCATCTGCGCCCGTGCGGCGTTGGTGAGCCCGGCGTGCCGCCGTACACCCCGGCACTGGTCAACGCGATCTATCAAGCCACCGGCAAGCGCATTCATGAGCTGCCGATCGGTGAAAAGATCAAAGTCTGATCAAAACCGGTAGCAAGGCATAAGCGGGTA
>JBFKXV010000254.1:0-4578 GCA_041637935.1 Burkholderiales bacterium
GCAGTGGATCGATGAGCGCAACATTATGCCGTGGCACGGCCGGGCCAGACTGGAGGCCATCCTCGCGCGCTACGCGGACCGGCCATCGGTGAAAGCCAATCCGCTGGTGTACCCGGTGTGAAGCTGAATATCAGCAGCGCGGAGAACGGAACACGATAACCCCGGCGATGGCGAGATATTCGTCATCCCGTTCCGGTTAACAGCGTCAACACGTTCTCGCCGCCAAACAATCTGGAAGTCACATGGACCTGCGCATATTTTCCTATCTACCGAATCCACGAATCTGGAAAGCAACCATTACCGCACGGCTGTGCGGAGTAAGCATTGATATACGCGGTGCTGCGCCGCCGGAACTACCCGACTGGCTATGGGATTTCGACGCGCATCCACTCACCGATGCCGAGCGCGAGGACAGCAGCCTGGCACGCGATGCGCGCACCGGTTTCGGCGGAAAGCTCTACAAAACCGATGCTTTCCTCAAAGCAAATCCCTTCGGCACGGTGCCGGCCGCTTTCAGCCCCGATGGATCGACCGGCGTTTTTGAATCCAACAGCATCATGCGAACGGTCGCACGCCTTGGCGCAGACCGCGCCGAGCTCTATGGCAAAGACCCCTACTCCGCTTCGCGTATCGACAGTTTCCTCGATGCCAGTCTGGTGTTCGCGCGCGATTCGCAGATTTATCTGCTGTCTCTGACGCGTGGCCACGTGACCACGGAAATCCATCAGCGCGCCCGCGATGCATTCCACACGTACGCCGCCGGACTCGAGCGAGCCTTGTCGCCGGATCACCAATTCCTCGTTGGCGACAGCCTGAGCATTGCGGACATCTGTGTCGTGGCAGAGCTTGCGCTATTTTCCCGGGAGCGAAATCTGGGAGAAAAACTGGGCGAGATCGATCGTGAGTGCATCACCGGAAGCGAGACCGACAAAATGTATCCGCGTCTCACGGGGCATTTCGACAAGCTGTGCCAACACGAAGCCTTCGCCCCCGATGTGTTGCCTTACCTGGAAAAAACCAGGGCAAATGCCTGAGCGACAAGACCGGGCAATCCGCAATGCAGCCTGACGTCCCGCAACTGGGTGAACGCAGCCTCGGCTGGTTGCGTTTTCTGCATCGTAAAGCAACCACGCCAGATGACTGGAGCAGGCAGGGCGAGCCACACGAATGGTGGGACAACAAAAGCACGCCACCGGTACTGAATTTTCACCGATTTGACCTCATCGAGTCGACCTATGCGCTGAACGTGATGGCCGACATCACGCCGGCATGGCGTGAGATCTACAGCGACGTTCTCGATCGGCTGATCATGCGTTACCCGACGTTCTGGGGTGCATCGGACTGGCTGACCCAGATTGGCGATGACCCCGACCGCGAACACTATCCGCAGGAGTGGCTCGACACCTGGATACCGGAACACTTGCGCGGCAAGTACAACACTCCGGGATGGACCGCCAATGGCATTGAACCCTGGGGACTCGATCCGGACCCGATCGGCGCCAAAGGCAATCTGTTCTTTCGCGGCAACCTCAGTTTAATGTTGAGCGCGTACCTGTATATTTCCGGAAACCGCAAGTGGAACAAGCCGTTCGCGGTCACCGGTTACGACGATGAAACGTTTAGCTGGACGCACGACGGCGTAGTCGACTACCTCACCAGCGACTGGCAGAACAAGCCGGAAGGGCCGCATTGTGAGAACACCAAAATATGGCCCTATTGCCTGACCATGGCGGGCCTTGGCCTGCAACAGTACGACATCATGCGTGGCGGCAAGCGGCACGAAGTTTTTCGCGAGTGGCTCGATTTTGCCCGCAAAAACTACATGTCGGTCTCGCAAAACGGCGCGCTCGAATGGCTGGTGGCCTACTACGACCCCATCGTCAATCACATGCACAAAGGCGGACCAACCTCGGGCCTCGGCATGGCGTTTTATCTTTTGCCACAGCAACGCCAACTTGCCGAGAGTTTCTACTACACCGCGATAGAGAAAATAGGCTGGAACAATTCGAAAAAACGGGTGCGCTCTCTGCCGGATCCACGCTTTATATTGCTCGGTGCCGTGCTGTCACGCGAACTTGGCGACAACGATACCTACAACAATCTCTCGGCTTACATCGAACAGAATTACCAGCCCACCTTTCATCCGCAGACTGGCGAGTTCGGTTGGGGGTTTGGCTTCGGCGAGCCGTATCCGCGCGGCCAATTGAATGCCCTGCTGATCATGGCCGAAACCGGCCGCGAAAATTCCTGGTGGGACGTTTACAACCGGCCAAAGCTGTCCAAGTATGCCGAACCCACACTGGAAGGCGTGGACTTCCCGGGCCTTGGCATTCGCAGCGCCTTCTACGATGCCAGCCGAACGACACTGCATGTTGCGACCAGCGTCGGCACGCCCGGCGGCCGGGGTGCAAAGACATCTTTCCGCATCACGCAGTTACCACCAGACGCGACGCTCCGGGTACGCTGTGACGGACGGAATTATCCGCACTGGAAACAGATCTCGCCGACCAGCATAGAGATCGACTCGAAAGTCGCCGAGCGGTCTTTCCAGATTTTGACCGGCACGGGCCCTCGCGTGCGTAGCGACACGGAGAGGAAAAAGTCCAATACGAAACTCCGTTCCGTAACCGCGCAACACGCACCGAAAGAACAACACGCACGGGTGGCAGCGCGCAGCAATGCCATCCGCAGCGCGAGCAGCCGACTGGTTTCGCGGCCACAGACGTGCCCGTGTTGCAGCATGTAGCAACACACCCGTATCGCTCAAACCATTCTCGACGCCCACAACTGAGCGCAGCCAAACAAGACAGCATATTAAGAAGGAAATAAACGATGAAACGCAACCGCCAGATCGTGGTTCGTGAACTGCCGAAAGACGAACTCGCCGAAAAACATTTCGAACTGCGCGAAGCGGACATGCCGTCGGCCGGTAACAATGCGGTTTTGGTGCGCAACATTCTGATCTCAGTCGACGCCGCCAATCGCGCCTGGATGAAGGGGCCGACCTACCGCAAGGCGGTCAAGGAAGGTGACGTCATGCATGCCTATTGCATTGGCGAAGTCGTGGAAAGCCATAACGACACCTTCAAACCCGGTGACATCGTTGCCGCCGAAGCGGGCTGGGCCGATTATTCGGCGGTGGCAGCGGGCGATGTTCAGAAGCTGCCCGACACCCGGCCGCTGTCGCATCTGCTGTCCGTTCGCGGCATCGCCGGCAAAACCGCCTACCACGGCCTGGTTGGTATAGGCCAGCCAAGAGCGGGCAACACCATCGTCGTCTCGGCAGCCGCCGGCTCGGTCGGTATGTACGTCGGACAGATTGCTAAAGTACTCGGCTGCCGGGCAGTGGGAATTGCCGGCACCGCGGAGAAATGTGACTGGGTGACCAAAGAACTCGGCTTCGATGCTTGCGTCAACCATCGCAGCGACAATCTGTTCCGCGAACTCAAGGCCGCCTGCCCTGACGGCATCGACATCTATTTCGACAACGTCGGCGGCAAGGTTCTGGAAACCGCGCTGTTCCAGATGAACATGAAGGGGCGCATCGTGTGCTGCGGTGCGGCCAGTCAGTACGACACCGAAGACGCCATCGGCCCGCGAAATCTTCCGGGCATACTGGTGGTCAAGCGCTTGCGTATGGAAGGTTTTATCTATTTTGATTTTGCAAAACAGGACGAAAAGGCAGAGCAGAACATTTCCGCCTGGCTCGATGAAGACAAGATCAAAGTGGTCGACGATATTGTCGACGGACTTGAAAACGCGCCACGCGCGTTGATCGGTCTTCTGGCAGGCGAGAATCGCGGCAAGCGCATGGTTCGGGTGACGGCTGATCCTGAATAGTCAACCACACCTGGACATTTTTTTGGAGGCGATATGAAATTGTACAACCTAAGCGCCGGAATGAATCCAAGACGGGTGCGGATTTTTCTGGCAGAGAAAGGCGTAAGCATTCCGTTACACGAGGTGGATGTAGCAAAGAACGAGAATGCGACAGCTGAATTCCTTGCCATCAATCCGATGGGAAAGCTGCCAGTACTCGAACTGGACGATGGCACCATTCTCACCGAGTCAATCGCCATTTGCCGCTACATTGAAGCGCAACATCCGGCACCGAACATGTTCGGTACCAATCCGCTGGAAACAGCACAAATCGAAATGTGGGCCCGGCGCGCCGAACTGGAGATGGGTTTGCAAGTCATGCAGGTGTTCGCCAATCTGCATCCGTTCTGGGAAGGGCGCATCAGACAATTCAAGGATTACGGCGAACAGGCGCGGGAGAAGCTGCTGCAACGCATGGACTGGCTCAATGGCGAGCTCGGAAACCGCGCCCCCGAAGACCGCCAGTTTCTCGTCGCAGGACGCTACACCATTGCCGACATTATTCTTCAGTGCGCACTGATCGTCGGCAAAGCCTGCCAGGTGCGGATTCCGGAACAGCACGAACACCTGGCGAACTGGTTCGCCGGCGTCACCTCGCGCCCGAGCGCGCGTGCTTGAAACGCCGTAGCGGCGAGAGCAAGCAATCCCGGCCGCCAATACGTCTCATCAAAGCACAAGCAGGCTGTTGAAAAACGTCGC
>JBFKXV010000255.1:0-4566 GCA_041637935.1 Burkholderiales bacterium
CCATATTCCCTGACCATCGTGGCGCAGCCGCTGGCCGTCATGACAATGGCTTCGGCGCCGTCCTCAATCAACGGCCACCAGGCGTCGATATTGCGGCGCATGTAATCGAGTGAATCGTCCTGCTTGTTGAGGTGAAAGGTCACCGCGCCGCAGCAGCCGGCGGCCGGCGCTCTGAGCAGGGAAATGCCGATCCGGTCCAGAACGCGCGCAGCCGCAGCATTGATTTCGGGTGCCAGTACCGGCTGCACGCAGCCGTCGAGAACGAGCATCTTGCGTTCGTGTCTCGCATCAGGCCAGATTGTATTGCCTTCAACCGACGTAGGTACCTTGCGGCGCAGTGACTCTGGCAATAACGGCCTGACGGTTTGCCCGATCCGCAGCAGCGGCCTGAAAATGGTTTGGTTGGGAATGATTGCATTCAGCGCATTGCGTGTCGCCGAGTCGGTGACAGAGCGTTTGACATGTTTGTCGACGATGCCACGGCCGATATCGACCAGCCGCCCATAGCGCACACCGGAAGGGCAGGTCGTTTCGCAGGCGCGACAGGTGAGACAGCGATCCAGGTGCAGTTGCGTCTTGCGGGTGACCGCATTGCCTTCGAGCACTTCCTTGATCAGGTATATCCGTCCGCGCGGGCTGTCCAGTTCGTCGCCGAGCAGCTGGTATGTCGGACAAGTGGCAGTGCAAAAACCGCAGTGAACGCACGCGCGCAGAATGGCGTTGGCTTCCTTGCCCTCCGGTGTGTTGCGGATCGCCTCGGCGAGATTTGTTTTCATCGGTTTTTCAGAATTCGCGGTGCAGGCGATGCGGACCGAAAATGCCCTCCGGGTCGAGAGCCTGCTTGATCTTCTTCTGCAAGGCTATCATTGCAGGGGGCAGGCTATGTATCGCGTTCGCCCGGCTTGGTGCCCGGAACAACGTCGCGTAGCCGCCGGCTTTGCTCGCTGCTGCATGCATCTTGTTGAGATCACCGTCGCCGAAAATCCAGCGCAAGCTGCCGTTCCATTCGATCAGCGTTGATCCCAGCGCCAACGGCGCGGCGCTTGATTTGATGGAAAGCCGCCACACCGTGTCCGTGTTGGCGAAGGAAGGATGCGTATGCTCACGCACCGATTGCCAGAACTGTTTGCCATCGATCGCTTCACCGCCCAACTGTTTTCGTGCTGCGGAAACTGCCGATGCAGCACCGGATAGGCGAATGTAAAGACTGTCCTGCGCAAAGCAGGTAGCAGAAAGCGGTAGCGGCTGACCGGCAATGCGATTCATGGTCTCGATCGCCTGCGTCTCCTTCATTTCCACGCGCACAGTTTGTTCGTCATCAGAAATCGGTAGCACTTTCACCGAGATTTCCAGGATCAGGCCGAGAGTGCCAAACGAGCCGGTCATCAATCGTGAGACGTCATAGCCAGCAACGTTTTTCATAACCTGGCCGCCGAACTGCAAGTCTTCTCCCGCCGTGTTCAAGCACCGTACGCCGAGCACGAAATCGCGTGCCGCTCCGTGATACGCGCGCCGCGGTCCCGACAAGCCCGACGCAATGCAGCCGCCGAAGGTGGCGTCGGGACCGAAGTGTGGCGGCTCGAAAGGCAGCATTTGACCTTTCTCCGCAAGTGTCTCTTCGACTTCGCGCAGTGGTGTGCCGGCGCGCGCGGTGAATACCAGCTCGGTCGGGTCGTACTCAACGACACCGCTGTAGCCACGGGTGTCGAGCACGTCGCCTTCGAGTCTCACGCCATAGAAATCCTTCGAGCCGCTGCCGCGAATGCGCAATGGTGTGTTGTTGGCGGCGGCCGAACGAATCGTTTCCTGGAATTGTTGAAAATGGTCTGACAAAGCGAATTCACTGCATTTAATAAAATAGGTTGTTCCGGCTTTTCTGTCGATACGTATGAATCTTCAGGCGCTCACTTGGCCGTACGGAACAAAAATCTTCACCACCAAGACACCAAGGGCACTAAGTAACAGCAAGCAGAAAGGACATGAACTCGTATTTGTTTGTGTGACTTTGCGTCTTCGTGCCTTTGCGGTGAAGGGTTTGTATCGCATGCCGTCGCCGCCAGGCGGTTCGTGCCTCACCTCTGGGCCCACACGAAAGTCGGATGAATCATAAAATAAAAATAGTGCCTCAAGCACAAAACTTTTCGAACCGCCGCGGTACCGGGAATTTACTCACTGCGCGCTTGACTGGCGGAAAGTCATGTATACCGCCGCGATTGATCAAGTGGTGTTGCGCGACTTGCCGAGCCGCCGTGTTGTTCTTGCTTCTCTATCCCGGGTCGTTTTCAAACGCTTCAGTCAAGCGTTCGAACGCACCGGGTCAATTAACATCAGCGACATTCAGAATCGCGGTAAGTCGGGAAACTTCTCCTCGCCACGGTGAACATGCATTGCGCCGAATTCGGCGCAGCGCTGCAGCGTCGGAACTGCCTTGCCGGGGTTGAGCAATCCGTGCTCGTCGAATGCATGTTTGATCGAATGAAACGTATTCAACTCTGGTGTGCGGAACTGCACGCACATCTGATTGATCTTTTCGATGCCGACGCCGTGCTCTCCGGTTATGGTGCCGCCGACCTCGACGCACAGCTCGAGGATCGCCGCGCCATATTGCTCGGCACGATGCAACTGGTCATCGTCGTTCGCATCGAACATCACCAGAGGGTGAAGATTTCCATCGCCGGCGTGAAATACATTGGCGCACTGTAAATTGAACGTGTCCTGCATGTCGCCAATTCGTTTCAGTACGTTGGCAAGCTGCTTGCGCGGAATCGTGCCGTCCAGGCAAAAGTAGTCCGGAAGAATCCGGCCCACGGCAGGGAAGGCAGATTTTCTGCCTGCCCACAGCTTGAGGCGCTCGGCTTCGTCACGCGACACCCGAATCTGCGTCGCGCCGGCCGCTTCCAGTACCTCGCTTATCCGCGCAATCTCGCTCTCGACTTCCTCCTCAGAGCCGTCGGATTCGCACAGCAGAATCGCTTCGGCATCGAGCGGGTAACCGGCGCCGATAAACTGCTCGACTGCGCCAGTCGCTTTCTTGTCCATCATTTCCAGGCCGGCCGGAATAATGCGCGCCGCAATAATATCAGCCACCGCTTGACCAGCCTTGCCGACATCATCGAAAGCGGCGAGGACGACCTGTGCCTTGACCGGGCTTGGCAGCAGCTTGACGGTAATTTCTGTGACGACGCCGAGCAGGCCCTCGGAACCGGTGATCAGCGCCAGCAGGTCGTAGCCGGGCGCATCGAGCCCATCGCTGCCGATTTCCAGCAGCTCGCCATCGATGGTGACGAAACGCACCTTGATGATGTTATTAACAGTGAGACCGTATTTCAGGCAGTGCACGCCGCCGGAGTTCTCCGCCACATTGCCGCCGATCGAGCAGGCAATCTGGCTCGACGGGTCCGGCGCGTAGTACAAACCATATTGCGCTGCTGCCTCTGATATGGCGGCGTTTCGCACCCCCGGCTGTACCCGCGCAACGCGCGCCACCGGATCGACTTCCAGGATGCGTTTCAGCTTTGACAAGCCGAGCAGCAGACCATGCTCATAAGGCAGTGCGCCGCCCGACAATCCGGTGCCAGCGCCGCGGAATACCACCGGAACGCGGCCCTTGTGACAGATCTCGAGGACGGCGCGAATCTGATCTTCAGTGTCGGGCAAGGCGACCGCCAATGGCAGCTTGCGATAGGCAGTCAGTCCGTCACACTCGAAAGGCTTTAGCTCTTCTTCGTCGTACAACAGCGAGTCAGCGGGCAATATCGCAGATACGCGCCGTACCAGCTCCGCCTTGGAGATAGCCGGCTTGATCGTCTCGGAAGGAAATTGCTCGGGTTTGCCCATGATCGCCTGGTACCTGTTTGTTGGTGCCTATTTGTCGGTGATGAGTATGGCGCGGAAATCGTTGACGTTGGTCATGGTTGGCCCGGTGATGACCAGGTCACCCAGCGCGCTGAAGAAGCTGTAGCCGTCATTATCGGCAAGCATGCTTTTCGCGTCCATCCCAATTCCAACGGCGCGCTCGAGTGTGTCCGGTGTGACAATTGCGCCGGCGTTATTCTCCGTGCCATCAATACCGTCGGTGTCGCCGGCAAACGCCCACACGCGTTTGGCGCCATTCATAGCGACAGCGATTGCGAGCAGAAATTCCGCGTTGCGCCCGCCGCGGCCATTGCCGCGCACCGTGACGGTGGTCTCGCCGCCTGACAGTAATACGCAAGGTGCCGGCAACGGCTGGCCATGGCGCAGCACCTGGCGCGCAATGCCGGCATGCACTAAAGCAACTTCGCGCGCCTCGCCTTCAATTGCGTCGCCGAGAATCATCGGCGCAATGCCGAAACCGCGTGCGATTGCGGCGGCCGCCTCGAGTGACATTTGCGGTGTCGCAATCATATGCAACTCGTTGCCTTTGAGCCGTTTGTCACCCGGTTTCGGTGTTTCCTCCGCGGCGGCCCTGAGATGGTCAATGACGCTGGCAGGCTCGCTGATCTGGTACTTGTCGAGGACGGTCAGTGCCTGCGCGAACGTGGTCGGGTCTGCAACCGTTGGACCCGACGCAATAACGGCGGGATC
>JBFKXV010000256.1:0-4557 GCA_041637935.1 Burkholderiales bacterium
CGAAATCGGTGCGCGTGAAAACGGCAAGATTTTACGCGCCTTATCCGCCATTACTCGCCGTTCATCAATATCGGAATTGACTATGCGAGGGTTTGACCGTGGTCAATCAGTCGCTTGACGGTTCACTGGGTCCTTGGGTTTGTTTCCGGATGCCGGCGTGGACCACACTACGGGGTCGAAGACCGGGCAGCGCGCACAGCGCGGTCATCTGCCGGTATCCGAAGTTCTCGAAGATCGCCGAGATCATCAGCCACACATAAGACGCGACGCTTTGATAGGTTCGAAACACCAATGCGTCGATCAGGATGGCGAGCCAGGAAACAAGCACGCCGAGACCGGCCGCGCACATTGCAAAGGCAATGAAGTGATGCGCCGAAATCAGGTCCAGCGCAAATCCGGCAACGAAAAAGGCCCATGCGAGCAACTCGATCGACGGGCCAGCGACTTCGGTCAGTTGGGCGAACGGAAACGCTAATTTCCCGACCAGCCCGCTGTTTTTGCCCCAAAACAAACCACGGTTTGCCTTCAGTGCGTCAGACAAGCCGCTGTGTTCGCGTGCTACGGTGCGACACACGGCGCCCGGCCGGAACGGCGCTTGCCGCCATAAAACGGGTGCGGGCATGAATGCGATCCGGTAGCGCCGGTCTGTCGCTGTATTCGAGCGGTGCAACCGCGCGACAAGTTCCAATACGGGGTTGACCGCACTTCGTAGACATCCTCCGACCTGCACCACTGCCTCCTTGCGGAAAGCACAAAAGCGGTCGGAAAAAGTCAGCATGGCGTTTGGTACTGCCCAACCGTAGCGGTTGCAAAGATCTCTACGCAGACCCGCGCTGGCTTGCATCCACACCAGCGGGTTGCCGGATAATCTGCATCGCTCGAGAAAACCATTGACAATAAAACTGCCGTTGGCGACATGCTCGGCGGTCCCTGCGCCGATGGTACTGGCGTCTTCGAGGAAGTCGGGGACCAGACGCCGCAGGCTGTCTCGTTTCAGCACGCTATCGGCGTGCGCGATGCACACGATTGGATAGCGCGCGGCGTTGATTCCGGCGTTAATGGCATCGCCGGGCCCGCCGGATTTTTTGTCGAGCACGCGCAGGGCTGGCAGTCGCGGCGACCTGTACACGCTGTGAACGGTTCGGGCGCGTACCTGGCGCCAGTAGGCTTCAGGAAACATGACCAGTTCAAACGCAGCCTGCAACTGCGCAAGCGTTTCACGGTCTTCCGTGTCGATCACCACGATGACTTCAATCTCCGGGTAATCGAGACCGAACAATGTCTGCACGAATGGCGCGAGATCTTGCACGGGCTCACTCACCGGGACGATGATCGACACCGGAATCTCGTAGCCTGCGGACAGCCGCGGCAGCATTTTCACTGCTACGGATTCCATCCGAAGGCGCAGGCTGTTGACAGAAACGGCTGCCAGGAAGGTGTGGCTGCCGTGAAGAACAAGGAAGTAGCCGACGAATAACCACTCCAGCGCTGCAACGATGATCCCGATATCGAAGGCGGGCAACGTCATTTCAATCTTGTTTCTGCAACGACCTGGTCGAGGATATCCTGCGCGAACTGATCGCTGAGCAGAAATCTGAGCCGCCAGAGTTCGTCTTGCGAAAAGAAAGGCAGTGCTGCCAGCGATTGCGCGGCACGATAGCGTACCCACCATACCTCGTCGGATAACAGCGAGATCAGCAGGTGTTCCTGTCCTGGTGAAATATTGTTACCGAGTACGCGCGCAATCTGAGTACGGATCTGCCAACTCGGGCTTTTCATGAACGGCTTCAGAACGTGCAATTCTTTAGGCACATGGCGCGACTTGAGGCAAGCGATCAGAATCTCCTCATCCCTGGAGGTATCGATGATGCGTCGCAGATACGGCGCCACAACATGCTCGTCTGCCGAATCCATCAAGGCGATGAGGCGCGGCAGTTCTGAAGGGATTGCAATTTCGGCCGCCTGAATCAAACCCTCCGACACGACTGAGGAATTGATCTCCGCGAGAATCGTCTTGAGCTGCGCAGTCGGCCAGTCGCCGCGGGCACCGAGGGAGGAAAGCAGAATTGCCATCGCCCGCGATGCGTCAATCAGAAACAACGCCCGCAAAGCCGCCATCGAAAGAATCGGCGTTCGACCCCTGGCAGTCGATTCGAGAATATTCCACGAGTCCTGGTCACCAAGGTGACCGAGCGTCATGACGGCAACCAGCCGGTTTTCGGTGTCCCTGGTGGTGAGCAGGCTGCGCGCTGCAGAATCCATTCGCAGCCGCAGCGCTACCGCTTTGAGCCGATGCTGGGCCGGGCCTTTCACTGAATCGTGAAACTGATTCCACAATGCCAGGAATACAAACCAGTCGGGCTTCTTCACGCGTGGCAGGTGTGCCGGAACCGAATCGATGGTTTCCAGCAGCAGCGGCCTCCACCTGTTGAGAAAGCGGACTTCGTGACCGCCAATCACCTTTCCCTGCAGCCGCAGCAGTGCAGTCCAGACGACGATGGTAATGACGACGGCGGCGATGATCACGCTCGCCCACAGCACAGTGTGCGTCAGCGGGTCAGAGCTCAAGGGGCCAATCATTCAAGGCGCCAAACATCTTGCATTATCGAACGTGGCGCGCGAAAACGCGCTGTCCGCCGGTGGGATAGATGTGGAGCGAGGCAAGCGTAAGTTGACGAAGTGTGCAAACAGTCTGGCGATTCAGCGGCTACGGTCGCACTGCATTTCAAGCCTGAAAGATGTGAAGCGTAAATATGACGTGATTATAACCACTGGTACCGATGCGCGTTATGCGGTTTGGTCTTTTCGTCGCGCCGTTTTCGTGGGTTCGGCCGCGGCAGTGGGTGTCTGCCAGATGGGGCGTGCTGCTTTTGTCTATCGAGCCTCATCATTAAATCCTGGCGCGCTGTATTTATCCCGTGACCGCGCCACTACCAGGGCACGTGTCGCCGCCTCGAGGGCTCGAACCACTGACTGATCCCGACACGGCTTTGCGTGTCGGGAATCAAATGGCCACGCCGTCGCGACACGGCGTAGCTGGGTGACCGGCCTTGTGCTTACGGTGGTCGCTTCCAGCGTCTACATAAATCGAGCCGGACAACTCGGGATCACGACGTTGAGGTCAACACGGAGACAGTGAATCGCTTCGGGGTTGACCTGAGCTATGAGTGCGAATGTGGGCTGAGCGTGTAAATAGCTATGCACCGAACTGGGGCGCGGCGAAGACGCGGTGCACCGTTTTCTCGCCCGACGAACCTGACCACCCACTGCTTTCTCATATATAACAGCGAGTTGACTTGACTGCCGCGGCTGGCATAAGCGTTGCGCTTGGTGTGTTACCCGCGCCGCTCCGACTTTCAGCCCAACGCCATGAATTTTTCGCGATACATCAAGTTACTCGCAGATCCGGGAAATGAGGTCGAGACGGCCGATTCAGCCGGGTTTGAGAAGTTGTTCGCTGCCATGCTCGATGGCGGCGTACCTGATCTCGAACTTGGGGCGGTTTTCGTTGCGTTACACGCCCGGCCGCCGTCGGTTGCTCATGTCGCCGCAGCCTACCGTGCAGTGGCGGCTCGAGTTCAGCATCTGCGTGTGCCTGAATCGCCTTTCCGCCCGTTGGTCTTTGCCAGCTATAACAGCACGCGGCAGACGGTTAATCTTCTCCCATGGCTCGCGTTGGTGCTCAAGCGGCTCGGCGTGCCCGTTCTGGTGCATGGTAATCTTGGTGGCGCTTACGGTGACAGCAGTGCCTGCCTATTTCGCGAGTTAGGCGTTATGCCGAATGCGACGCCGGCCGCGACACAGACGGCGCTGGAGAGAGACGGGCTGGCGTTCGTGCCGACCGGTGTATTGTGTCCGGGGCTGGCCAATCTGATCGCTTTACAGGCGGGGCTGGGGTTACGCAACTGGGGTTACAAACTTCCCGCCCTGATAGATCCTTTCCGCGGTAAAGGCATGCGTGTGGTGGGCATCGCTGGGCGGCAGTTGCGCGAGATCTTCGAGGCGGTGTGTTACGAGGAACAACTTGACGCCGTTGTCTTCGAGGGTGCCGATGATGACGCCTTTGTCAATCCGTCCAGCAGGCCCGCTATTGTCGCTTATGCGGGAGGCTCGCGCAGCGCGCTGTTCGAGCCGGAGAGCACCAGCCTCGCTTGGCGCGTTGACTTGCCTGAGCCTCACGATGTGGCGGCGAGCGCGCAGTGGACACGTCGTGCAATTGCCGGCGAGATTCCGCTGCCGCATCCGCTGCTCAATCAGTTGGCGTGTTGTCTGTGTGCTTCGCGTTACGCACCCGACATGAATCAGGCAAAAGCGATCGCTGCCATGGAATCCGGTGCCTTTCGGGCCGGTGAGGGAAGGGCGAGTGAAATCAATGGCATGCATGCAAGTCCGGGCGCCAGCGGATAAGTATTCGCAGCAACATAAGGGGCGGAGAGCAAGTCGGTTGGCGCAACCGTGATTGGCGCAGCGGTTTTGCGGTAGGGCAATGTTGCCTCAACAGTATTTTCAGTAACAGTGTTCTCGCAACGATGACCGAGCAATCAACAGACCTTCGGA
>JBFKXV010000257.1:0-4550 GCA_041637935.1 Burkholderiales bacterium
CCTCGGCATCATGAAAGTTCGGCCACTCGCCATTGTCAAGGATAATGGCGCTGTCTTCGACATCGGTTAGCGGATCGAATTGTCTGGACTCAGTCATGAATACAATTGGCACAAGGGTCGAAATACATGCGAAGATAGGATTGGATTTGAGATCTTTTTTCCGCGGCAGCCGAAACACAGATCAATTGTCGTCATATTCGCTCCAGCGCCATTGGTAGGTCACGGGATAACCGGCGTCTTTGGCGATGTCTTCAATTATCGGACGTGGACCTTCGATACTGCCCTCGGTCCAGTTGTCCCATTCGAGGTTGAGCTTCGACCTGTCCTTGCGCAATTTGATGCGACCGTAATCAATCCACGCATCGAAGCCGGTGTACTCGTAAGTCTTTTTCCAACCCGATCCGATGAGCCGTCCGGCCAACGCATTGAACTTATCGGTCGGAATGTCTTTGATCGTTGCCAGGCCGAGAAGCCTGAATCGCCACTTCGAAAACCCACGCAGCAATTTCGCGATTACGTCCATAGTCAGCCTTTGTCCGACACAATACGCTCTGCTTTCGCCGATGCTAACCTGTGCCGCCGCGAGAGACAATTGGCTTGCGTCCGCGAGGCGGCGCATTTTTTTGGCATCCAACGCCTCTTACCCAAGCCATTAAACGTGCGATGTTTTTGGCAGTCTGCCACCCGCGAGCATCCACCAGGATTTGCTAGAGTATGAGTCCCCGCTGTTTCTGGACATCAATTTGGACTCAGTAACCCAGGCCGTCCTCGGCGCCAGCGTCGCCGGGGTCTGTGCGCCGAAAAATCATCGACGTAAAGCGCTGGCGATTGGCGCCGCGCTCGGGACCCTGCCCGACCTCGACGTGCTGATCGACTACGGCGACCCAGTGTCAAATTTCACCTACCACCGCGGCTTCAGTCATTCGTTGTTCGTACTGTTTCCGTTCTCGGTCTTACTGTGGCTGATATTGCGACGCTGGTGGGCGCCGGTTCGCGATGCGCCGTGGCAGTGGCTGGCAGCGATCATGTTGACGCTGGTCACGCACCCCTTGCTCGACGGACATACCGTTTATGGAACGCAATTGCTTTGGCCGATGACCACGCGACCGGTAATGTGGTCGACACTGTTTATTATCGACCCGGCTTATACGCTGCCGCTGTTGATCGGCGTCCTCGTTGCGGTCGCGGTTCCGAGAGCGCGAGTCGGCAGTTTTGCTCTGGCGAGCGGGCTCGCGCTGAGCGTTGCCTACCTCGGCTGGTCATGGAGTGCGAAGATGTTGATCGAGCGCGACGCACAGGTTGCACTCGAGGCGATGCAGCTTGAGGACGCGCCGCGTTTTTCAATACCGACTCCGTTTAATACATTGCTTTGGCGAGTTGTCGTCAAAAAGGACGGTGGCTACCTGGAGGGCTTCAGATCGCTGATTGCGGATGAAGGCACGATGCGGTTTAAAGAGTATCCATCGGATGACGTTTCACTACGCTCCGCCAACAACGTCTGGGCAGTGAGGCGACTGCGATGGTTTTCACATGACTTCGTGAAGTCTGAAGTCGTAAATGACAAGCTCGTCATCTACGACCTTCGCATGGGTGTGGAGCCAAGCTATATATTCAGCCATGCCGTGGCTTATCGTGGAAACCCACATTGGCAAGAGATTACACCCGAGCGAATTGGCACCCGAATCGATTCCGCGGCGTTGATGATGGTGTGGCGCAGAATCTGGCGCAATGACGAATAGGCCGGCGTTGATAACCGGCGCACACGTCTATTTGAGTTGACAGTTTACTGATCCGGTCGCGCACCGCGCATACGGGAACAACACCAATGGTCGTCTCTCGACGAGACTGAGGAGAGCCACATGAAAGTAAAAACCATTGAATTGCTGGCTTGCGACGCGGGCTGGCGTAACTACCATTTCGTCAAACTCACTACCGACAACGGAATCGTTGGCTGGAGCGAGTACGACGAGGGATTTGGCGCGCCCGGCGTCAGTGCCGTAATCGAGCGCATGACACCGCGGGTGATCGGCCAGCCGGTCAGCGATCATGAGCGAATCTACGCTGAACTGTATTGTGCGACCCGGCCCGGCGCCGGCAGCATCGTCTCACTCGGCATCGCCGCGATCGAAAACGCATTGCTCGATGCCAAAGCCAAAGCGCTCGGTGTACCTGTGTACGAATTGCTCGGCGGCAAGATTCGCGATCGCATCCGCGTCTACTGGTCGCATTGCGCGACCTGGCGAATCAATCACCCGACCCATTATCAGCCGGCCATCACAGATCTCGACGGTGTCAAGGCGATCGGCAGTGAAGTGCGTGAGAAAGGCTTTACTGGTCTGAAAACAAATATTTTCACTTACAAATCCGACCAAACAGCGCCGCAAGGCTGGCGGCCCGGATTCGGCGTTCCGTTCAAACCTGAGCTCAACATCGAGAAAGAGGTGCTTAGAAATCTGGTAATGCATCTCGAGGCGCTGCGCGACGGCGCCGGTCCGGACGTCGACATCCTACTCGACCTCAACTTCAACGCCAAGACCGAAGGCTATTTGAAAATCCTGCGCGCCATTGCACACCTGGATATGTTCTGGGTCGAGATCGACAGCTTCAATCCCGAAGCACTGGGCCTGATCCGGCGACTCAGTCCGCACCCGATCAGTTCCTGCGAAACACTGCTTGGACTGCGCGAGTTCCTTCCTTACTTTCGCGAGCAGGCAATGGACGTAGCAATCGTTGATATACCGTGGAACGGTGTTTGGCAATCGATGAAGATTGCCAATGCCGCCGAGGCATTCGAAGTTAATGTTGCGCCTCACAATTTCTACGGCCACCTGTGCACCATGATGAGCGCGCACTTTTCTGCGGCGGTGCCTAATCTGCGCATCATGGAAACCGATATCGACCGCATCGCCTGGGATGAGGAGGTGTTCACCCACATTCCCGAATTCGTTGATGGTCACCTGGTGCTGCCGGACCGTCCCGGCTGGGGTACCGAGCCCAATGAAGAGGCGATTCGTGCCCATCCACCGAAAGGCGGTGCCGGGCTGCTGAACTATCGGCGCGGGTGACAACGCCGATCAAGAAGGCACGCCGGCCCAAGTAACGGCGCTTAACCGTATTGAAACCTCAGGGACGATCTGACTGCAGCTGCTTTTGCCGTTGTTTCGGCCGCAAGGTCAGCCAGCCGATCAACGCACTGAATGCGGCGGCTAATGCGCTTAGCAACGCAATTGCCCTGAAGGCATCCACGTAGCTGGCATCAATGAGGTCGCGGATGCTGGCTGAGTTCTCAATGTCAGCGGCCACGTCGAGTTCTGCCAGCATGGCAGATTGCGCCAGCAGTTGATCGCGCACATGATCATAAACAGCAGCGTCTTGCAGCCGCGCTTCGAGCGAGGAGGAAAATACGTACACGGCGATGGCAGTCAGCATTGCGATCGCAAGCACACCGGCCAGCCGCGCTGCGGTATTGTTAACACCCGATGCAAGGCCAGCGCGATCATCGTCAACAGCATTCATGACCACGGTCGTCAGCGGTGCAACGCACAGCGTCATGCCAATGCCAATCAGGGCAACCGCCGGCAACCAGTCAGTCACATAACGCGTATCGGTGCCGGGCAAGGCACAAGCTGCGAAGCCGAGTCCGGCGATAAGCGGACCAATGGTCAAAACCTGCCGCTCAGAGAATCGATGCGTCACGGCACCAGCAAATATGGAACCGATGCCGATGAGCAAAGTCATCGGCAAGAACGCAGCACCAGTCTGCAAAGCACTGTAACCCTGCACCTGAATCAGGTTGAACGGCAGAAAATAAAGAATGCCGCTGAGTGCACCATACAGTAGCAGCGTCATCATATTGACGCCGAAAAAGGTCGGTGTGCGAAACAGGCTGAGCGGCAGCATCGGCATGTATGCCGATTGTTGACGAAACACGAATGCAATGCCGAGCATGACGGAAAGCACCCACCAAACCAAATGTGGCAACAAATCGATTCGAAGGATTGCCAGCACCAATGCGACCAGTGCGCCGGCCAGCAGTGCCGCGCCGGGATAATCAATTGGACCCGGTGTTCGGGTTAAATCGACCGGTACACGCCACACCGCCAGCAGCACTGCAAGCAACGCAATCGGCGGAACGATCAGGAAAACCGCCGGCCAGTCGAAGGCATCAACCAGCCAGCCGCCCAATGCCGGGCCCATCGCTGTCGTCAGCGCCGAGGCACCGGCCCAAATCCCGATGGCGCGGCCGCGCTCAGCTTTTTCAAAGTAGCGGCTGATGAGCGCAAGACTGGTCGGCACCAGCGCGGCGGCCCCGAGCCCCTGCACGACCCGGGCGGCGATCAAAACCGGCATCGAGTTGGCGAGACCACACGCCAAAGCACCGATACCAAACAGTGCCGTACCTGCGATGAAAACACGCCGCAGACCAAAGCGGTCTCCAGCGGCGCCGCCAACGAGCAGGAAGGCGCCGAGGATCAACAGGTAGGCATTGGCGACCCATTGCACCGACGCGGAGTCGATGTTGAAACTCGTTTGCATCGAGGGAAGTGCCA
>JBFKXV010000258.1:0-4544 GCA_041637935.1 Burkholderiales bacterium
ACGAAGATGTCTGTCTGCACTGCGGGCTATGTGCGGAGCGTTGTCCGACGGGTGCCTGGGATATGCGCAAGTTTCTGCTCGACATGACTCACGCGGGGCCGGGATGCCGCAACCGAAAGTAAACGATTTTGTAATCAAGTTCGCCAACGTTAACGGCTCCGGGTCGGCGTCGGCCAATACGTTATTCGCCAAATCCATTTTGCGGATGGGTGTTCCGGTCAGTCCGCGCAACATTTTCCCGTCGAACATACAGGGCCTGCCTACTTGGTACGAGGTGCGTATATCGGAAGCAGGTTACCTTGGGGCCCGCGGTGGTGTCGACCTGATGGTGGCGATGAATCCACAGACCTGGGACAGGGATCTGCTCGGAATCGAATCCGGGGGTTATTTGTTCTATGACTCCACCAAGGCGTTGCCGGCGACGAAATTCCGCGAAGACGTCAATGTCATCGGCGTCCCGCTTACCGAGTTGTGCAACCGCGAGTACTCCGACCCGCGGCAGCGGCAACTGTTTCGAAATATGGTGTATGTCGGCGCCCTTGGTGCACTGCTGGCAATTGATATCGCCGAAATGGAGAAACTCGTCAGGGAACAGTTCTCGAGCAAGGACTCGCTGATTGCGCCAAATATCCAGGCTCTGCATTTGGGTCACGCCTATGCGGCGGATAATTTCGAGTGTCCGCTCGGCCTTGAGATTCGCCGCTCCGACCGAATCGGCGATCGCATTTTTATCGATGGCAACTCCGCCGCGGCGCTGGGCTGCGTGTTTGGCGGGGCGACCGTTGCGGCGTGGTACCCGATCACGCCGTCGTCGAGCCTGGCGGAAGCGTTTCAGCGGTATTGCCGCAATTACCGAAGTGACCGTGAAACTGGCAAGAAACGCTTTGCCGTGATACAGGCCGAGGACGAAATTGCATCGATCGGCATGGTTATCGGTGCCAGCTGGAATGGTGCGCGTGCGTTCACCTGCACCTCGGGGCCCGGTATCTCGCTGATGCAGGAATTTATCGGGCTGGCCTATTTCGCCGAGATCCCGGCGGTGATTTTTGATGTTCAACGAGGCGGCCCGTCTACCGGTATGCCGACGCGCACGCAACAATCCGATCTGCTTGCCTGTGCCTATGCGTCGCATGGGGACACCAAACACGTGATGTTGTTCCCGGAAGACCCGCACGAATGTTTCGAGTTCGCCGCGAGCGCGTTCGATTATGCCGAGCAGCTGCAAACGCCTGTGTTCGTACTTTCGGACCTGGATATCGGAATGAACGACCGGCTGTGCGAGCCATTGGTGTGGGACGATTCACGCACTTATGAACGCGGCAAAGTCATCAGTCATGACGAACTCGAGGCGGGTGCTGAGTTCGGGCGTTATGTTGATGTCGATGGAGACGGAATTACCTATCGCACCTATCCTGGCACGCATCCGACACGCGGGTCGTTCTTTACACGCGGAACAAGCAAGGATCGATACGCGCGATACAGCGAAGCAGGCCCTGATTACAGCGATAACATGCAGCGATTGCTGCGAAAATTTGATTCTGGCCGCTTGATGCTGCCCAAGCCGGTCATTCGCAAGGCGCGTCGCGATACTTCTCTCGGTGTCGTTTGTTACGGATCGACCAGTCCGGCGATGAACGAGGCGCTGGATTGCCTGGAAGATGAAGGGCTGCACCTGAACGCAATGCGAATCCGGGCATTCCCTTTTGGGGATGAAGTTTTCGACTTCATCAGCGAACATGATCGGGTGTTTGTTGTCGAGCAAAACCGGGATGCTCAGCTGCGTTTTTTGCTTGTCAACGAGTGTGCGCTCGACCCGGCCAAGCTGATCTCGGTATTGCATTACGACGGAACGCCGATCACCGCCCGTTACATCATGCAGGAAATTTCCAGCGACGTCGCGGCATTGAAGCCCAAGCCGAAGAAGGAAGTCGCGCCATGAAGGATGCTCAACGATGACTTTTATTGCCAAACCGCGTCTGCGGCATCCGCACCTCAAAACCAACAAGTTCGGGTTCACGCACCGCGATTACGAAGGTGCGGTCTCGACGCTGTGTGCCGGATGCGGACACGATTCGATCAGTGCGGCGATTATTCAAGCCTGTTTTGAACTCAATTTGCCGCCGCACCGGATTGCAAAACTATCCGGCATCGGCTGTTCGTCTAAAACGCCGACTTATTTTCTCGGCAACTCGCATGGTTTCAACAGCGTTCACGGACGCATGCCTTCGGTACTGACTGGTGCGAACCTGGCCAATCGCGACCTGATTTATCTTGGCATATCCGGCGACGGTGATTCTGCCTCGATTGGCCTTGGCCAGTTCGCCCACAGCTTGCGCCGTGGCGTGAACATGGTCTACATCGTCGAGAACAATGGCGTCTACGGACTGACCAAGGGGCAGTTCTCGGCTACTGCTGACCGTGGGTCGCGAAGCAAGAAAGGCGCGACCAATCGTGACGCCGCGGTCGACATGGTGATGCTGGCGATGGAACTTGGCGCGACCTACGTGGCGCGCGGTTTCGCTGGCGACAAGGTGCAATTGGTGCCGCTGATCAAGGGCGCAATCGTGCACCGTGGCGCCGCCTTTATTGATTGCATCTCTCCGTGCGTTGCGTTCAACAATCATCCCGGATCAACCAAAGGCTTTGATTACGTGCGCGAACACAACGAGGCGGTCAACCGGCTCGATGTCATGCTGCCGCGGGAAGCGATCACCGTTGATTATCAGCCGGGCGAGGTGGAGGAGGTGACTCAGCACGACGGCTCAGTTTTGCTGTTGCGCAAGGTGGCCGACGAATATGACGTGCACGATCGAATTGCAGCCATGCATCACCTCCAGAAGTCCAAAGCTGCAGGGGAGATCGTGACGGGCGTGTTGCACGTCGACCCCGAGCCCGATGATCTGCACGCCAACCTCAACACGCTGCCGACTCCCTTTAACAAGTTGGCCGAAAAGGAACTTTGCCCGGGGGCGGCAGCGCTGGACAAGTTCAACGCGGCGCACCGTTAGGCGCTGTTCGACGAGGCCACAACGCCGGTCGTGTCAGGCGGGGAACGGTTTAACTGCCGGTGTGCGGTGAGCATGCTTTGAGTGACGCGCGCACGCTGTGTATGCTTTCTGCTTGAGAATGCCCGGCATCGAGACAGTGCGGATTTTCAGGTGCGCAACTTTCGTCGAATCGGGACCAACACATCGGTGCGATCGAGGGATGCCAACGGACCTGGTCGCTAGACAAGGAGGCTGAATGCTCAAGGACGTCGGTGGATTCGAAGGACTGTCTGACGAACAAATTGGCTTGCTGACCAACCGCGCAGCGGTACGCACCTATCCGAAGGGTGCCATCATTGTCAGCGAGGGGGATGAAGGCAACTCGCTGTTTCTGATTCAGTCAGGATTGGTCAAGGCGTTTCTCAGCGATGAGAATGGCAGGGAGGTCGTGCTCTCGACGCAGGGTCCGGGAGAGTATTTCGGCGATCTCGCCTTGTTTGACGACGAGCCGAGGTCGGCATCGGTCATGGCGCTGGAGCCATGTAAGGTAATGATCATCACCAAAATTCAACTGCGTGATGCAATTAAGGAAGACCCGGAAATCGGTTTTTCACTGCTCCACGGTCTTGCCAGGCGGGTGCGTATCCTCACCGAGAACGTGCGCACCCTGGCACTGCTCGATGTATTCGGACGGCTCTCAAAGACGCTCTATGATTTGGCTGAGGAAAAAGACGGAGTGCTGGTGATCGAGCAGCGCCTCACCCAGCAGGATCTTGCCAATCGCATCGGGGCCTCGCGAGAAATGGTCAGCCGGATCATGCATGATCTGATCGAAGGCGGTTACCTTGAACGAGAAACCAAGCGCATCACCATTCGCAAGAAAATTCCTTCCAACTGGTAGTTACGCAGAGGCGCAACATTGACTGACGCCGGCGCCTCGAACCGGCTCTCGCCCTTGGCCGGTAGTTGGCAATAAATCAATCAGTTACCAGATTGTCGCCGTGCAGAATGTGAATTTCGCACAGACTGCGTGTGGCTTAGTGCATGGCCTGGCAACGGCCTTGCGCCTAAGCTTTGTCTCGTAGTGCACGGTTGTTCTGATTCACTGAAACTCGCAGGAGCCGATAATGACTATTCGCTTCGCCACACTGATCATCGCCAGCTTGCTCGTGGCATTTACTGCTGCAGCCCATGCCAAGGTATCGCCAGGCCTGGAAACGCGAGGGCAAAGTCGTGATCAAATGCTGCAGCAGCTGATTAACCAGCCGCAAGGCGGCAACACTTGCGAAGTCGGCCAGGTGCGGGGCTTTGGAGATGTTGGCAAAGTTGCCATTGGTTTGACCCTCGGCGGCAAGCGCAACGACAGTTGCCCAATTCCTGCGCCGTCGCCCAACCCCTTCGGCAACGTCGCTTCGCTTTAGAAGCGTCACCGTAGTAACACTGTTTAGTAATACCCTTTTCGAAACTTCTCCCGATTCTGTTGAGGCACACCCTTCGAGGTGTGCCTGTTTTTTGGCAGCGCGTCGTTCTGGCGCAGCCATCGACAACACTGATCAA
>JBFKXV010000259.1:0-4536 GCA_041637935.1 Burkholderiales bacterium
CCTCGCCGCGCAAGGCCGTCGCCATCGGAGCGCTTTTGACAAGGCGCATTTCCGGCCGCTCAACCAGCGAGTGCTGGTCGTCTTTCGACAGCCCCGATCCCGCCACATAGAGCAACCGGTCGCCTTCCGGCGCGAGCGCCCAAAGATGCAGCCGATCGACCCCCACCGCCTCGCGCGCGCCGTCCATGATCTGGACGAGTTGTGCCTCGAGTGAAGACCCTTTGTTCACGGCATCGTGCGGCGAGGTTTTCTGTTTCATGGACAAATTGGCCCCGAGGTCAGCTGCGCCGGATACGTTACGCGTACCTGTTCGAACATCACGCAGTAGACGCAATTCGTTATAACTGGTCAGAGTTCGTGCACGGAGATCGCGTTTATCGAGAGTAGACGATGACCAGCGCGCATCACACCAAACTCTTTCAAAACCTGAACATTTGCCTGCGCCAGCAATAGCATGTCACCGTCATTATCTTGAAACGCTCTGGAAAATCGATCGAGCGCAAGCGCCAGAACCTGCCGACGAATTACGCTGATACGCGCATACTCTAATTCGTCGAGCAATACTCAGGAGGTGAAGGTTTACCCTAGCACCTGCTGCATGAGGGTTCAAGCGAAAAAACTGATCTAGCCAACCGGGAACCGCGCAAGTGTTCCGTGGTGCGTACTGTGCGAGGAAGTGGGGTCAGAGTCGACTTACGCCAACATTTTCAACTGATAGTTCGTTGGAAAAGCTACGCCGCCAATTCCTCGAGCAGCGCCTTTGCTTCTTTCAGATCCTTGGTGTCGAAGCCTTCGGTGAACCAGTTGTAGACAGGAGCCAGCAGTTCGCGCGCCTCAGTGACTTCGCTCTGACCTTGCCGAAGTCGCGCAAGACTGGTTGAAGTACGCAGTTCCCACCATCTGGCTTGTTGTTCGCGCGCGATACCCAGCGCGGTGACATAAGCCGTCTCAGCTTCGCTTGCTCGGGACAAAGACTCATAGAGCTCGCCGCGAACACGATGCAGTTCCGCATCACACCAGTGTTCCTGCGATGTCGAAATGAAATCGACGCCTTCGGTGATCGCCGCAAGTGCGTCTTCGGCGCGACCCAGATCCCTCAGTAGCTCTGCGCGTATCAATAGCCAAATAGGTGAAAATAAGTTTTCCATCACCTCACTGCCTTGCTCGACCTTCTCGAGCCCTTCTTGCGGTTGTCCTTGCCAGCCCAAGACCACACCTTGGAACAGCAATCCGACCGATTGGTAGGACGGCAGCCTATGTTCGTCGGTCAACGCTTCAAGTTCAGTCGTAAGCCGCTCGAAGAATCGTCGATCGCGCAACTGAAATGCCGTCAACGCACTAAAAAACAACGCGTATGCAAGCGTCATTGCATGGTTGACGCCTTGGGCGCGTGAAACTGCTCCAGTCGCCCACTTGCCGGCACGATCCGGATAGCCGCTCAGGCATGAGGCCCAAGCCTGAAAGCTTTCGATTGTGACACCGATATCCTGGCCATAGACGAAGGTCGAAGCGGAATCGCGCGACGGAGCAAACAAGGCCCAAGCCTGATCGAGATGCTGTAAAGCGGCACTCGGGGCCCCCCCGACCAGGGACGATGAGCCCGAAATACGGTGACCAACCAGCCGGGGAACGACCTCTTGCTGAGAATTCGCAAGTTCGAGGTAATCGGCAGCGAGTTCCCTGGCTCGAACGATATTGCCACTGTTATGGTTGTAAACCCATTGACCATACAGAGGCGGGAAGGTGCGAGAGGTCTGCCCGGTTTGCCGACACAATTCAATAGCACGTTCGGAAACGGCGTTTGTCTCAGGCGCCGAATAACCCTTGATAGCGATGATCGGAGTGATCAATGCGATCAGCAGATCGAGCTCACGTGCTTCGCGCTCGGCACCTTCGGGCAGGCTGGCCAGTAGCGCAAGACCGGCGTTGAGGTTCGCGTACGCTTCGGCGTCGGCTGATGCCTGCGCTGCGCGTTTACCCGCTGCCAGCCAGTAATCAATGGCCTTGTCTGCCATGCCCGCCAATGCATAGTGCTGGGCAAGAATCTGTGGCCGGGTCTCGGCGATGGCGGGGAAGTTGGTTTCCAGCACTTGTGCAATCGTCCCATGCAGGCTTTGCCGGCGGGTGCGCAACAGGCTATCGTAAGCTGCGTCCTGAATCAGGGCGTGTCTGAACGTGTAGCTGGCATCGGGCGAACGACCTTTGCGCAAAATCACTTCGCTGGCGACCAGTTGTTGAAGCGCAGCGTCGACTTCTTTGTCGCGCAGCGGCGCAACCGCTGCGATCAACGCATGGTCGAACCCACGGCCAATGCAGGCACCGATCTGCGCGAGTTCCTTGACAACTTGCGGTAAGCGGTCCAGACGCGCCATCAATGAATCCTGCAACGTAGAAGGAATAGCGAGGCTGGACAATTCACCGGTGAGTTCGAACCCGCTCGCGCCGCGTGCGAGCAGCCCGCTTTCGATTACCGTCTTGGTCAGCTCTTCTACAAACAACGGCACGCCGTCGGCCTTGGCAACGATCTGGTCCAGCACTTCATCCGGGAACGTCGCACCACCGGTCACTTTTGCAACCAGCGCCGTCACCTCGGCGCGACCGAGGCGCGTCAACGCCAGCGACAGAACATGGCCGTAGCCGCTCCAGTGTGACTGGTAGCCGGGGCGGTGAGTGAACACCAGCAGCACGCGTTGCGATACGACCATCTGCGCGATCAGATCGAACAACTCCTGGGTGGTCGGATCGATCCAGTGCGCGTCCTCGAACAACATCAGTAAAGGTTCCTGAGCCGCGAACCCGACGACTCGGTCCGCGAGCGCCTTGAGCGTTGCCTCTTTTTGTTTCTGCGGGCTCATGCGATGTGCGGGATAGCGCTCGCCCGTGTCGATCGAGAGCAACGCTGCGAACAATGGCGCGACCGTGGCGACGTCCACGCTGTCGCGAGCGAGCATCGCCTCGAGTTTATCGAGTTTGTCCGCCGTCGAATCGGTGTTGCTGAAGCCCGCAGCCTGCTCGAACCGCTCGATAACCGGGTACAACGCCGTGTTGACGTGATACGGCGAGCACTGGTAGCGCAACCGGATGTGCGGCTCGTCCGCCACGTGCTCATTCAATTCCTGCAGCATACGGCTCTTGCCGATGCCTGATTCACCCGAGAGCATCACAACCCGACCTTCACCGTGCTTGGCCTGTTCCCAGCGGCGCAGCACCAGGCTCAGTTCTTCTTTGCGTCCGACCAGCGGGGTGAGCTGCTGGGCATGCGCTTCGAAACGTCCCTCGCTTGCCGCCAGCCCGATGACCGCCCAAGCCGACACCGGTTCGGCGATGCCTTTAAGCGCGTGTGCGCCGAGATCGCTCAGCTCGAAGGTGCTGCCAAGCAAATGGCGCGTGCTTTCTGCAATGACGATGCAGTCGGCGTCGGCCAGTCCCTGCACGCGTGCGGCGACGTTAGGCGTCTCACCCACCGCGACTTTCGGTACTGAGGCATCGCCAGCCCCGGTTTCGCCAACCACGACAGGCCCGGTTGCAATTCCGACCCGAACGTGCAGAGGCTCAGGGGCTTGCAGTTGTTTGATCGCCTCGAGAATCTCCAACCCGGCACGAATAGCGCGTTCGGCATCGTCTTCGTGTGCCTGCGGCCAGCCGAAGTAGACCATCAGCCCGTCGCCGAGATATTGCGCAACGTGGCCGTCGTATTTATCGATGAGTTGACCACACGTCTGCTGGTAGGCGCGCATCAGCTCACGCAGCGCTTCGGGATCGAGTTTCTGCGACAGCTCGGTGGACCCCACCAAGTCACAGAACATCACCGTCAGTTGGCGGCGTTCGGCTTCACTGGTTGACGGTGTCGGCAGTGAGTGGATTGACGTATCTGCCAGCTCCAGCGCCTTGACGGCCGCGAGAATACGTTTGCGGTCGCCCAGCTTTACGCCAAGTTCACGCAGATCATTGTCGTCAAGGCTGCCAACAACATCGAGATCGATGCTGTTCTCATGAAACGTTTCCGAGTACTGCTCAAGTCCGATGGACTGAAGCCACTCGTCGAATGAACCCATGTCGTCCTAACTACTGCCACTTGTCGTCCGACGGCTTTTCATTTTCTCGGCGCGATGCGGCTGCGCTCTCGCTTGTGACGATTGTGCAGTAAGCTCACAGTGCGCCAAGTAAGCAACGTTGGCAAGAAGTTTCGAACCACTCTTGAGGTGTTAAAAAGTCGGGAGGGCAACAAAGACAGTGTTGCAGGCTGCGAAAAACCTAGAACTAATGCGGATCAGCCCAAGCTATTGATTCGACAGTATGATGTTGTAAATGAGGTGCGCTGAGGATAACTGCAAGCGCGTGACTGCTCAGAGCACCCCGAACTGGGCTAAATCATCATTGAGAATTCGATCGATTGGCCTCGCTGACAATCGCCTCGAAGTGGTACCGCGAAAAAAGTGGGGTCAGGCTCGACTTACGCCAACATGTTCAACTGCTAGTTCGTTGGAAAAGCTACGCCGCCAACTCCTCGAGCAGCGCCTTTGCTTCTTTCAGGTC
>JBFKXV010000260.1:0-4527 GCA_041637935.1 Burkholderiales bacterium
CCCGTTTTCAGTGCGTACGGAGACCACGCTTCTTGTTTACAATCCAGTGTGGTGCTGCAACCTTTGACAAAATCGCTCTACAGACATGAAACAAATCCTCGTTTACTCTGATTCACTGACCTGGGGAATCATTCCCTCAACTCGCAAGCGGCTGGCATTCAATGATCGTTGGCCCGGCGTCATGGAAAACCGGCTCAATGAATCCGGCACACAATATCGGGTGATCGAAAACTGTCTCAATGGCCGCAGGACCGCCTGGGACGACCCCTACAAACCGGGACGTAACGGGCTGGAGGGAGTCGGGCAAGTGATCGAGATGCACGCCCCACTGTCGCTGGTCGTACTGATGCTGGGGACAAACGATTTTCAGTCGATGCATCCGCACAATGCCTGGCATGCGGCGCAAGGCATTCGTGCCTTGGTGACGGCAATTCGCCAGGCACCGATCGAGCCGGGCATGCCGGTAGCACCGATCCTGCTGGTGGTGCCACCGTTGATCCAGACCCCGAAAGGACCAATCGCACCGAAATTTACCGGCGGTGAGGTGAAATGCCAGGGCCTGGCCAGGGAATACCAGATCGTTGCCGAGGAAATGGAATGCTCGTACTTCGATTCATCGTCGGTGACACCATCCAGCAAGGTCGACGGCATCCACCTCGACAAGGATCAGCATCAACTGCTGGGCAAAGCACTGGCTGAAGTGGCCGGTAAGCTTGCCGAGTAAGCGGCATACCAGTCAAGTACGATGCTTGAGGACGACCCGGCGCCACACTGCGCCGCGTCGTTCATTCGTTACGAACCGGCGAAGCGGTCAGCACGCAACTTATTTCTTCAACTCGACAAGCACTTCGTGATAGCGATGATCGTCGACATTCTTCGCATCATGGGTGTCGCCGGCTTTTCGGTAGTAGACCTCACCGGCGGTTAGCGTAGCCCGGGTTACTCCGCTGGCGCGGGTCACCTCGAGGGTTCCCCCCTCTATCGGGTAGAAAAAATAATCGAGCTCGTGGTGGTGCGACCCGGTGCTCTCGCCGGGCTGTAGCGTGAATTCCCAGACGCGAACCTGGTCGTTCTCGAAGATTAGTTTGGTGCCAACGTCAACCATGGCAATCCTCCCGTAAGGTCAAGGAAAAACTGTTTTAGTGGAGCCTGCGTAAACTTTTTCGAAGCCGATGTTTGCCGGTCGATCGGCCCTGCCACCGTCAAACAATTCCACGACGCACGCTCGGCGGCTCCGTCTGGTTGGACTTTTTCGCCCCCGCGATGACGCAATCTTGCGGCACCGGCATGACAAGTGCAACATGGATGGCATTCGCCTGAGTGCCTCTTGCGCATCTAACACATCGCCCGGAAGTCTATTGCCCAGAAGTCTCATATTGTCGGCGCTACCCGTTTTTCTGGTAACCAGCATAGTCTGGATCTACGGTGTATCCCGGCATACTTTTCTTGCGCAGGAAATCGGCATCTACTTTGGCATCTTCCTGATCCCGGGCGCGGCAATCTGCACATGCATCTGGCTCATTTTCCATAGGCGAACCTGGGCCCGCGTGACCGGTTTGCTGCTGATCGTTCCGAGTCTCGCAATTTGGGCTGTATCGCTGTTATTGGTTGCCAACGGCTTCAGGATCCATTAGGGCCTGCCGTTCGAATATTGCGCTGCAATCTCACGACGGCGCGCGCGTCAAACGCGACGCACACGCGTCACTGAATCGATCCGAAAATTAGAGTAATCTCACATATCGGACGTAACACAAACAAAATATGCCGGACTGCACCGGCGCTAACAGTCCACTCGAGGGGGAGAACGATGACACGTCGCCGCATGACCATGCTGTTCAGCATGGCGCTAGGTCTGCTCAGCCTGTTGGTCCACTCTCATGTGGCTGCGCAAAACGAGCCACCCATACGCATCGGCTTTTCCATTGCTCAGACCGGTCCGTTGAGCGGCGCCGGCAAGTCAGGTCTGCTAGCGCTGGAAATGTGGCGCGACGACGTGAACGCAGCGGGCGGCTTGCTGGGGCGCCAGGTAGAACTGGTGGTGTACGACGACCAGACCAATCCGGCAATGCCACCGCGGCTGTACTCCAAACTGCTTGATGTTGACAAAGTCGATCTGCTGTTGGGTCCTTACGGTAGCAATCTCACCGCACCGATCATGCCGTTGGTCAAGCGGCGCAATTTGCTGTTGATCGCCAACTTTGCGCTCGACGTTAATTCCAACATCCGCCACGACAAGTATTTCAACAATCTGCCGGTCGCATCGGGGCGTGATTGGGCGGCACCATTTCTCGAGCTGTCGGAGAAACTCGGTGCCAAGACCATCGCTGTTCTCGCCTCTGACGCGGAATTCGCACAGACGCTGGCAGTCGGTGTACGCGCCGAAATTGCGGAGCACGGAATGAAACTGGTCTACGACCAGGACTATCCGCCCAATACGGTGGATTTCTCGTCGGTCATGCGCGCCATCCGCGCCAAGCGCCCCGATGCAGTGTTCGTCGCCTCGTACCCGTCCGAATCGGCGGCGATCGTTCGTGCATTGGGCGAAATCGGTGTCGGTAAAAACGTCAAGCTGTTCGGTGGCGGCATGGTCGGCCTACAGTACGGCTCGCTGATGGAATCGCTCGGCTCGAATTTGAACGGTGTGGTGAATTACACATTTTGGGCGCCCGAGCCATCGATGGACTTTGCTGGTGTGAGCGATTTCGTCAAGCGTTATCAGGCGCGCGCACGCGACGCCGGCGTCGATCCGCTCGGCTTCTATCTACCACCGTTCAGTTACGCCATAGGCCAGATCCTGGCACAAGCGGTCACCGCCACCAACAGCCTCGATCATGAAAAGCTCGCGAAATACATCCACACCAATGAAATGAAAACCATCGTTGGCAACCTCCGTTTCGGACCCAGCGGTGAGTGGAGCAAACCGCGCATCGTTTACGTGCAGTTCCGGGGTGTTGCCAACGGTGACATGGACCAGTTCCGCAAACCGGGTGTACAAGTGATTGTCGCGCCGGCCGAATTCAAGACCGGTGAAGTGCGGCCTTTTTCCGCCGAGCGCTAATCGCGTCCTGCCGCCGCAATGCCAGCCGAGCTGATTTTCGAAGCGCTGATCGCCGGCGTGTTGCTGGGCTGCTTTTACGCGGCAGTCAGCGTCGGTTTGTCGGTTGCGTTCGGACTACTGGACATTCCTCATATCGCGCATCCGGCGTTACTGGTACTGGGTGCGTACTGCGTCTGGTGGCTAGGCGGATTCGGGGTTGACCCGCTGGTCGCGGGCGTGCTGCTGGTGCCGGTTTTCTTTGCTCTCGGACTGGCGATCTACCGCTTTTATCACTACGTGTTCGAAGCCGACGGTGGCGAAGGCGGCTTGCGCGGTCTTGCGTTCTTTTTTGGGGTTGCCTTCGTTGTCGAAGTCGCATTGATTCTTACCTTCGGCGTCGACCAGCGCATGGCGCAGGCCGATTATATCGGCACCGGCATTTCCTTTGGCGACATGCGCATGCCGGTGCGCATGTTGATTGCCTTTGCCGTGGCACTGATATTGACATTGGCGTTGACGCAGTTCCTGTCACGGACATTCACTGGCCGCGCCATTCGCGCAGTGGCACAAGACAGCACAGCACTGGCTTTGATGGGTGCCGATCCGGTGCGGATCAAGCAATGGGCGTTCGGCATCGCGACGGCATCGTCAGCGCTGGCCGGCGCATTACTGCTGATTGTCGGACCGATTGAGCCAGGGCTGGGTCGTCTCTATATCGGCCGCGCATTCTGTGTTGTCGTGTTGGCAGGGCTTGGCAGCATTCACGGCACACTCGCTGCCGGCATCATCCTCGGCGTTGCCGAAAGCCTGGTTCTTACCTCGGTCGGTATCAGCTGGGCCCCCGCGGTCGGTTTTGGCTTGCTGCTGCTGGTTTTGACCTTGCGGCCATCCGGACTGTTCGGGCGCTAAGGGATGCGAAATCACATTGCCTTCTATACGGGTGGCCTCGCGCTGTTGTGCGCCGCGGTTGTGGCGACATACGTCATCGATAACGAGTACGTCTTCTTTGCCGGTTACGTCGTGCTGCAGTTCGTTGTGCTTGCGACCGGCTGGAATGTCATGGGCGGCTACGCGGGCTACATCAATTTCGGCTCCGCTGCGTTCTTCGCGGTGGGCGCGTACACCGCCGCCGCATTGTTCAAGGCAACAGAGTTGCCGTTGGGCTTGCAGATACTGGCCGCAGCGGTCATAGCGGGCGCTTTGGGGTTTGTTGTAGGGGTGTTGACACTACGCCTGCGCGGTATCTTCTTCGCGATTGCCACCGTTGCAATTGCCGTGATACTCGAAACCGTGGTGCTGAACTGGAGCTACGTTGGCGGCGCGCGCGGCATGACAGTATTGCCACCCGACACGCCATACGGTTTCAGTTCCTACATGCGCTGGCTGTTCGTGGTGATGGCACTGCTGGCAGTGGTCGCAGTAGCCGTTGCTCGTTATGTCGAAACCTCCTGGATCGGGCGTGGACTGCGTGCATTGCGTGACGATGAAAC
>JBFKXV010000261.1:0-4527 GCA_041637935.1 Burkholderiales bacterium
AGATCGATCTGAAGAACTGGCGCTCCAACCAGAAAAATTCCGGCTTTCTGCCCGAAGAGCGCGAGTGGTTCTCCGGGGTTCTCGACAAGCTTGGTTACGTTGATGTATTCCGCTCGTTGAATCAGCAGCCCGAGCAGTACACATGGTGGTCCAACCGCGGCCAGTCATGGGCGAAAAATGTCGGCTGGCGCATAGATTACCAATTGGCTACGCCCGGAATTGCGTCGCGCGCAAGGCACGCGGAAATCTACAAGGACCAGCGCTTCAGTGATCACGCCCCCCTCATCATCGACTACGACTATACCTTCTGATCAAGCCAGCCGCGCAATGAAAGGAGTTCCGGCCAAGCGATGAGTAACACCCCCGGCACTGGCGGACGGCTCAGCGATTACCTGGCGACGTTGCGCATTTATACGCAGCCGCGTGTCGTGCGCATGTTGTTTCTCGGCTTTTCCGCCGGCCTGCCCTTGCTGCTGGTATTCGGGACGTTGTCCTTCTGGCTGCGTGAAGCCGGCGTTGATCTGTCGACCATCGGTTTTTTCTCATTGGTCGGTCTGGTTTACGGTTTCAAATGGACCTGGTCGCCGCTGGTCGATCAACTGCCAATCCCTGTGTTGACACGCATGCTGGGAAAGCGGCGCAGCTGGCTGCTTGCCTCGCAGCTGGTGGTGGCAATTGGCTTGTGCGGTATGGCCCTCAGCGATCCGGCTGACGGATTACAGCGCATCGTCGCGCTTGCACTGCTGACCGCCTTCGCCTCGGCCACGCAGGATATCGCGCTCGATGCGTTTCGCATCGAATCAGCCAAAGTTGAGGAACAAGGGGCGATGGCGGCAGCCTATCAAGCCGGCTACCGCGGCGCGATGCTGATGGCCTCGGCCGGGGCGTTGCTGATCGCGGCCGCCTTCGATGCCAATGAAGCAACCTATGAACAGGCGCCGTGGGCTGCGACCTATTTGATCATGGCGGCGCTGATGAGTGTCGGCATCATTACCGTTTTAATTTCCTCGGAACCGATCCCGATGACCAGCGGCGCAACGTCGCCGGCGCAGCAGGCAAGCGTTCCGCTTGGCGCAACGGCCCGACTGGGACGTTGGCTGCTGGTGGCTTTCGTGTTGCCATTCGTCGATTTCATCAAACGTTACCGCTATCACGCCCTGCTGTTGCTGGCGCTGATCGGCACCTACCGCATCTCCGACGTGGTGATGGGGGTAATGGCCAATGCCTTCTATCACGACATGGGATTTACCAAGGACGAAATCGCAACCATCTCGAAAGTCTATGGCGTCATCATGACACTCATTGGCGCGGGGCTTGGTGGAGTACTGAGTTTGCGTATCGGTGTGGTGCGCACGTTGTTTCTTGGCGCTTTACTCTCGGCGGCAACCAAACTCCTGTTTGCCTGGCTAGCCACGCGCGGCCACGACCTGAGCGGTCTGGTACTGACGATTTCAGCGGACAATTTGAGTGCCGGCATCGCCAGTGCCGCCTTCATCGCTTATCTGTCAGGCCTGACCAACATTCGCTACTCGGCAACACAGTACGCACTGTTCAGTTCCATCATGCTTCTTTTACCAAAATTCATTGCAGGTGGCTCGGGTGTGTTTGTCGAGCGATACGGCTACGAGATGTTCTTTACCAGCACCGCCTTGCTCGGCGTACCAGTGTTAATACTGGTATTCCTGGCACGCAACGTCTCGATGTTCGATCGCAGCAAAATCACCGAACGCACCACGTCCTCAGCCTAAGCGCTCCACTTGTCAAAGCGATACACCGCCAAGGCCCCCAACAGGTTTGGCAACAGCTTCACCTCGTCCCCCGCTTCGTCAAGCACAACCCGCTGACGCACGCGCATGCCGTGGCCGGCACAGAATATCTCGAAATCATCGATCGTCAGAACGTGAACGTTGGGCGTGTCATACCATTGGTAGGGCAATTCACGCGACACCGGCACACGGCCCAACATCACATGAAGCCGGTGACGCCAGTAACCGAAGTTCGGAAATGTCACGATGGCTTCGCGCCCGACACGCAGCATGTCACGCACGATACGCTCGGTGTGCCTGACCGCCTGTAGCGTCAGCGAAAGAATGACGTAATCAAACGAATCGTCTTCGAAACCGGAGAGGCCGCGTTCCAGATCAGCTTGCAGCACATTGATGCCGTTTTTCAGGCTCGCAAGCACCTTGTTGTCATCTATTTCGATGCCGTAGCCACTGGCGCGGCGTACCCGTCGCAAATGGCGAAGCAGCGAGCCGTCACCGCAACCAAGATCGAGAACGTGCGCGCCATCGCCGATCCAGCCGGCGATGGTCTCGAAGTCGCGCCTGCTGGTACGCTTGCCGGGCGTTACAGCAGTACTCACACCGACACCCGTTCGAAGTAAGCGCGGATCAGATTATGGTAAATCGCGTCATCCATCAGAAACGCGTCATGCCCGTGTGGCGCCTCGATTTCCGCGTACGAGACGTTGAGCCGGTTCTCCACCATCGCCTTGACCAGTTCATGGGAACGCTCAGGCGAGAAACGCCAATCAGACGTGAATGACACGACCAGATAATCTGCTTCGGAGTTTTTCAGCGCTGCCGTCAGATCGCCATGGTGACTTGCCGCCGGATCGAAGTAATCAAGCGCCTTGGTAATGCGAAGGTAAGTGTTAGCGTCGAACGTGTCGGCAAACTTGTCACCCTGATAACGCAGGTAGGACTCGATCTGAAAATCGATGTCGAAGTTGAATTTCAAAACATTTTCGCGAAGGTTGCGGCCGAATTTCGCATCCATCGCGTCGTCAGACAAATAAGTAATGTGCCCGATCATGCGTGCAATGCGTAAACCGCGCCGCGGTACTACACCGTGTTCGTAATAGTGTCCGCCATGAAACTCCGGATCGGACGTGATTGCCGTTCGGGCGACTTCGTTGAACGCGATATTCTGGGCGGATAACTTCGGTGCTGCCGCAATCACCAGAGCATTGCGCACCCTTTCGGGCTGATCGATGGTCCACTGCAGGGCCTGCATTCCGCCAAGGCTGCCGCCCATCACCGCCGCGAATTGGTCTATTCCCAAACGCGAAGCAAGGCGCGCCTGAACGTTGACCCAGTCTTCCACCGTGACAACCGGAAAGTCGCCACCCCATGGTTTGCCGGTGCGCGGGTCGACGCTTGAAGGCCCGGTGGAGCCATGACAACCGCCCAGGTTATTCACTCCGAGTACGAAGAAGCGATCCGTGTCGACCGGCTTGCCCGGACCAATCAAATTGTCCCACCAGCCAATGTTTTCCGGCTCGTTGGCATAAACACCGGCAACATGGTGGGATGCGTTGAGCGCGTGACAGACCAGAATCGCATTGTTGCGCTCGGCGTTAAGTTCACCGTAAGTTTCGTACGCCAGCTGATAACCTTCGATGCGCGCGCCGCCTTTCAATCCGATCGCCTCATCGAATTGCATCATTTCCGGTTTAACAATGCCAACCGAGCCTTGAGACATGGGTCAACTATTCCGATTCGAACAGAGCCGGCTTATTACGAACCGCGATCCAACGGTAACGCGATCACGAACTGACAAGGACGGTCGACAAGCGCCGCAACATCTGCTGTATGGCATCGGCCTGCATGTCCCTGAACAGCAACTCTTCTTCTGATTCCTTGCCGAGGATTTGCGTATCGTCGTACTGCATGGCACGTTGCAGGGAAATCTCGTTTGGCGCTACCAGGTCCTGCCCCTTGTTGTCCATCACGCGATAATCGATCCGGTACAAAAACAGGAATTCGCTGACACTGCCAGACGATTGAAGCGACAGAATTTTCTTCTCGCGCCGCTCGTTGATGACCTTCAGGACAACTTGCGCTGCCTCGGCACTGTCGGTCACCTCGACCGCTTCGCCGCTTTGAATGGCGCGGCGCAACTCCGCCGCGAACAGTGAAAAGCCGTCCGTTTCGACGTAGATACGCTCGAACGGCAGATCCGCCTGACCGCGCAGCTGAAAACCACACCCGGTCAGCAAAAGGCTGATCGAAATCGCCATCAGCAATCTGATGGCACTGCGGGCGCTATTTGGTTGCATATACATACTTGAGTAGCGCGTTAGCCAGTTTCAAGCAACAAATAGGTTCAAGCGACGATGTTAACCAATCTGCCGGGAACAACAACCACTTTACGAATCGCTTTTCCGCCAACATGCCGCTGAACGTTCGGGTTTGCAATGGCTTGCTTTTCGATTGTTTTTCGATCCGCTTTGGCAGCCACGCGCAGATGGCCGCGCAGTTTGCCATTGACCTGCAACACCAGTTCCAGTTCGTCTTGTACCAGCGCATCTTCGTCCACCTCGGGCCATGGCGAATCCTGCAACTCGCCAGCAAAGCCGAGTTGATCCCACAGCGCCTGGGTGATATGCGGCACGATTGGGAACAGGATGCGCAACAATATTGCCATCGCCTCACACTGCAGCGCCAGGCACGCATCGTCCGGTGCCGACGCCACCGCGTCGCTTTCAAGCACGTTCAGCATCTTCATTCCGGCAGAAGCAAC
>JBFKXV010000262.1:0-4514 GCA_041637935.1 Burkholderiales bacterium
TCCATACGCCGAAATCGCAGCCAGACACCACGCGGTACAAGCCAACCCGATCAACTTGCGGCGCACGGCGCGTTTACGCATTCTCAGTTACCCCCTCGAAAACAACTCGCAATATCGTCACAAGAACAAGCGAACTTGGCACATCTTAGCGGTTCAGTCTAATCGACGAACAATATGCCGCAAGCACGGCAGAACATCGACCGGCTCACCAGCGAGTGAAACCCGCGCGAACGCAACACGAAACAGACAACGGACACGTCAGACTCGGGCGCAGGAGCATGTCCTGATACCATTGAACCGTATAGTATTGAACTTTGTAATATTGAATGATAATCAAGCAGCGTCGCGGAGGAAGTCATGCAACAGTCACGTATTGAGGCCTTGCAGCGCATGCCGATATTTGGCGGCATGCTGCCGGACACATTGGAATTTCTCGTCGATTCGGCGCAAACGCGCGAGGTCCCGAAAGACGGCTACTTCTTTCGCGAGAGCGAAGTCCCCGACTTCATTTATGTGCTCGAAAGCGGCTCCGTCGCAGTACTGAAATCCTGGCTTGGCAAGGAATACAAGATTCGCCACCTCGGCCCGGGAGACTGCTTTGGAGAAATGGCATTGATCGATCTGTTTCCCAGAAGTGCGTCGGTCGTAGCGCTGTCCGACTGCGAAGCCATCGCCTTGTCGCCGGACGCTGTCCATCAGCTGTATGAGCGCAACGTCGAACAATTTGCCTTGATCCAGATGAATTTTGCGCGCGAACTCAGCCGCCGTTTGCGCGTTGCCGACGATCGGATATTCAGCTACCGAATGGGTGAGCCGTTCAACGATGCAGAGGATCTTCCGCACGTAGCTTGACTGCTTGCTGGTATGGCCTGGCGGCGTCAGGAGTGTGATTCGACTGGACGCCATCACAATCATCATCGGAAAGGAAACCAGCTTGCAGTCAGCCAAAGTGATCCCGGGCATATTCAAGTCGGTTCGAATCGCACAGGCCGTTACGCGCGTGTGCTCGATCTCGCTAATTGCCGCAATGCTCGGTGCCGCATCGGTACATGCAATTGTTTCGGACCGGCATTTGCAGGGGGTGAGCGCACTGGAGTGCGATCTGGAGTCATCTCAGGCCGAGTTCAGGATGCTGGTCAATGCAAAAAAACACACTTTGCAACTCGAGAATACTACGCAGAAAATTACCTACCAAGAAATCTCGGAAGACACCATGCGCTTTCCACTGGTGCTTCCCGAGGCCCCCATGCGCATCTGTGAACTACAGTTTCCGGCCGGGGCACTGGTATGCACCAGTGACGATGGTCAGGCAGACCTGGGATTCTGCCTGACCTTATAGCGAGTTATGCGAAACAGCAGGACGCCGCAATGACTATGGCGTCCAGCTGCGGCGCACCGGCCTCCCTTGATTGCAAACAGAGTCAGTTGCCGATATGCACCTGATACATGGCATTGTTGGAGAAGGTGCACGTGCCCGCCCCCAGCGTCGGACTGCTCATCTGGTACTCGCACGTGGCAAAGATCCCGCCCGGCCCATAGGCGTTGGCAACACCGCGCCGCTCATCGTTGGCAACGCGCGTGGCCTCGCCGACCAGCATCTCACCCTGATAGTTGAACGTGAAGCGGCCCTTGCCGGTCATCATATTGGTCACTTGCCCGGTGAGCACACCGGTTTGATTGGCGAGGTCATTGATCGGGTAGAGCTTTACATTGAGCGCGCGCGGCACGGGTCCCGAGGGTACCGCGCCGGCCGGAGCCGCGCTGGTCTGTGCCGGCGCCGGCGGTAACGGTGAATATACGTAGTAGGGATTGCCGCTCGCATCCTGCCCGACGGGCGTGACATAACAGCCCGCAAGCGCCAAGGTAGAAAGCGCCGAGGCGACTGTGAGCCGCTTTGCGCAAGGCGCGTTCTGTTTTTGACCGAGTGCTACTGCGTTCTTTGCGGATTTCAAAACATTCGTCAAAGTAATCATGTTCCCTCCTTAGCTGATCGCATTGCCGTGACGTACCGTCCAGAACCGGCTGATCTGCGATGAGCGCATGCTGTAGCAAAGCTGGTTGCGAATGACATACAGAAGGGTTACCGATCGATTACAGATGAATGAGCCTTCAAAACAGGCTGTAATTCATCTTTCAATCAGTGAGTGACACAATGGACCAGCGCTGTTGAATTGTCCGGTCAGGCTGCCTGGGTGAGCTTCTCGTAGAGCGCCGTTGTCTCCGGAGAGGGGTCAACGTGCAACGTGGCAGCGAGCATTTTGCGGCAGCGGCTATAGGTGTCAGCCGCCTCCGCATGACGTCCCAGCGAGGCATAGCACTCCATCAGGTTGCGATAGATGCTTTCGCTGGCATAGTCGCGCTCCACGGCAAGTTCCAGCACGTCGATTGCGCGATCCGCATCGCCCGCTCGTTGCCAATAGCGGGCGAGGTCAACCGCGGCACGCACGAAACGCTGACGCAATCGGTCGCGCAGCTGCAAAACCCACGCTTGCTCGGGCTCATTGCCGAGAAATGCGCCAGCGTATCGTTCGAGCAGCTGAGTACACAGCTGTGATGCCGTCTCGGCATTGAGCGAAACTTCTTCGGGCCGCGAATGCAGCAGTGAATTAATGCGCGAAACAATCTGATCGAAGGCCCAGGTATCGACCCAGATATATCTTCCGTCGAGCGTGAGCTTTCCATCGGAGAGCTGAAGTGCTTTTTCTTCGCCAAGAAGTTTTCGCAAACGATGTAATGTCGTTGCAAACGAACGATGCGCCGAGTCACCATCGATACGCGGCCAGAGCGCTTCAACGACTTTTTCTTCGCTGACATCGCGACCACCGTATGCGATCACGACCTTGAGCAAATCGAGCGGCCGGCGCTGCGCCTTGCCGGTGAACGCAATAGGCTCACCATCGCGGCAGACGCGAAACTGCCCCAGCGTCTGTACGCGCAGCGGCCACGGCCAATTGAGTAAGGCCGAACTGACCGCGTTGAGCTGTAACGATCGATCTTCGATCAGTTTGGCAACGTACTCTGTCTCTACACCCGCTTCGAGCGCCGCGCTGCACATCTTGGCCAGCATTTCCGGGCGCCACAGCGGAAACGAAAGATAGTTGCGCGGCTTGCCAAGCACGAATGCCTGGCGCAGGGCGCGCATACCCGAGCGCGGACGCCGGCCACTGTCGAGCGCGACATAGGCGAAGCAAAGCAGGCCCGAGAATTCGAGAAAATGATTGCGGATATGTCGGGCCGTTTCATAGACCTGTTGAAGCTGCAACCAGGCAGCGCGCGATTCACCGCTTTCGTAATACACGTGGGCCGAGGCAATGCGGCACATCACTTCAAAAACCGGACAGCCAACTTCGATTGCCATCCTTAATGCAAGCTTCTGCTGCTGGTATGCCTCCAGCGCGTCATGTCGAAGCATGGCTAGCCACGTAGAAAACAGCCGATACAGACAAGTATCGAAGCGTGCCGGTATGCCCGGCAGCGCACCCAATTCGTCAAGATACGCCGCAGCCGCGTCCATATCGCCGGAAAACAGGGCGCCGCCGGCACCATAAGCAAGCAGTTGGCGGGACAGAATGTTCACACCCTCGGCGCGTTCGATATCAAGCCCCTCTCGCACCGCCGCATAACAGGCATCGCCTTGCGCGCTCAGCATGAAGTACGTCGCCTCGACCGCCTTGAGCGAGGCAAGCGCAAAAGACGTCACCTCGTGTTGTTTCACCAGTTGCCGCACACCTTCGATCAGTGACCACGCTTTTGGAAAATGCCCGCCATAAGCAACGCCGAGCGCGACGCGCGTCTCGACAAAAATACGTACATTGATGTCACCCTGCGCGACGGAGGTGCGGTAGGCGCGATCGGCCCAGTATTCGATCTCGGGGTGATGCGGCTGACGCAACACGAGGGAAGTGAACAAGCTACACACGATGCGCGCCTCCAGCGCGCCCGAAACCAGGTCAGGCTGTTCGCGCAACAATTGGTCCGCGACATCGATCCAGCGATCGGCCAGCGAAAAATCATCCATTTCGTAGAGGATGGCGTCCATTGCGCCGGAGCACGCGAGCAATTGCCCCACATGATCGGGTTCTGGTTGGCAACTAAAAAGCTCGTACGCGCGTTCGTGCAATCGGCGGCTCTCCCGCGGCGACGAGTCGGTGCGCGCCACACCCATCCAGTACAACGTCCAGGGATGCTGGTCCTGGAAATCTTTGGGTAATGACTCGACCCACTGCACCAGCGTTTCGCTGCGCCCCGAGTCGAGCATCTCACGCGCGTGGTGACGAATGATGTCGGCGATGCGCTCCCAGTCGGCGCCTGCCCGCGCAAGTCCTACGGCTTCGGTCACGAGGCCCTGTGAAAGCAGCAGGTCAGCCGATGTACGCTGCAACGACTGGCGCCGGTCTTTCGGTAAAGAGGCATTGGCGCGCGAGACGACGAACTCGCGCATCATCGGGTGATACTCGTAGATCGACTGAGGCGCGGTCTGCTTTAAGGTGACGAAATAGTTGTTGCGGTGTAGA
>JBFKXV010000263.1:0-4502 GCA_041637935.1 Burkholderiales bacterium
GTTGGCGATGACCGAGCTATGGCTCGATTATGTTGCCGGGTTGGTCGACGCCGATGCATCGGATTTCGGCCTCGAGGCATCGATCGCCAAGCTACGCGCTTCCGATCTGGCAATGCGTATGTCGACCGAAGCGGTTCAGTTGCACGGTGGCTACGGCTACTGTTCGGACTACCGTGTCGAGCGCCTGATGCGAGACGCCAAGGTCACGCAGATTTGGGAAGGCACCAACCAGATTCACCGGCAGCTTATTGGCCGCAGTTTCAGAATCAAATGACGCAGTCAATCAAATCTGTCGGTGTATGTGGTGCAGGGGGCACGATGGGTGCCGGCATTGCCATCGTTGCGGCGCGTGCCGGGTTCGAAACAATCAGTTATGACCTGAAACAGGAAACGCTACAGCGGGCGGCCAAACAGACGGCTGCTTTCTTCGGCAAATCGGTCGAGCGCGGCAAGATGACCGGCGAAGAGCGTGATGCGGTTCTGGCACGCATGCGCAGCACGACCGAACTCGCTGCGCTCAACAAATGTGATCTCGTCATTGAAGCAGTGTTCGAAGACCTTGGCATAAAGCAGCAACTATTCGGTGAATTGAACAAAGTGTGCGCCGATCACACGATCCTGGCATCCAACACGTCAACATTGTCGATTACCGAGATCGCTTCTGGCTGCGGTCGGGAAGACCGTGTCGTCGGGATGCATTTTTGCCTGCCGGCGCAGCTGATGAAGCTGATCGAAATGTCGCCTGGCATGAACACCTCACAACAGACACTCGCAGCGGCCTGGGCCTTTGCCGAGCAGGCAGGGCAGATACCGGTCAAGACCCAGGACAAGCCGGGATTTATTCTCAATGCGTTACTGGTGCCGTTCAACAATGACGTGATTCGCGCGGTCGAGGCAGGGGTTGCATCACCGGCGGACATTGACACCGCGATCAAGACCGCGCTCGGCTACAAGATGGGACCGTGTGAACTGCTCGATCTGATTGGCCTCGACACACAGTTACGGTTGTGCGAAGCGTTTTATCCGGTGACGCTGGATGTTCGGTCGTCGGCACCGCCGTTGCTGCGCCGCATGGTGGCTGCGGGACATCTCGGACGAAAGTCTGGTCGCGGATTCTACACGTATGAGGGTAGCTCAATGTTTGGCGGTTAATTGGCGCCGACGGTTGCAACAGGGCAATTTGCATCAATTCAATCTGGAACCATTTAATTCAGAATCATGCGATGAAATATTCGATAGTGAAACAGGGCGACAGCCGATCTTTCCTAGCAGGGGACGCGTTTATTGCAAGTGCCGCAAAAGAGGCGGACGTTGTCATCTTCCTCGGTGCGTTTCTCGCGCCCGGTTCGCACAAGGTTGATGCGGCGAAGCGCGCAGTACTGATTGAACTCGATACCGAATGCCTTGGCGTGCATACCGGAGAGAGCGCCGGCGCAGAGGGCTCCAACGTGGTTGGATTTGCCCGTTACCGCAATGGCGATGACCCGCCATCGGATCTGGTCGAACTTGTTCGCCAGCCGCACACAATGCAATCGGCTATCGAGGCGGCGCGTGGGGTTTTCGAAGCTGCCGGCCTCAAGGTTGTTGTCAGCGCTGATCAGGCGGGGCGCATCATTGACCGGCTGGTGCGGCCGAAGTACAACGCGGCGTTGCGCTTTCTGGATGAAGGCTTGGCCAGTGCCAAAGACATGGATCTCACCTGCCGGCTGGGCCTCGGTTATGCCGACGGACCGATTGAACGCGTCGAGCGTGGCGATCTTGCCCGGCACTATGACATCACGCAGACGTTGTTCGCTACCTACGGCACGCCGGGATTCGCGCCGGCCCGCCGCGCGGTGGTTGCGCGCCAGCGGAAGCAGCAAGGAAAGGAAGACTGATGGCAGGGCCTCTGAGCGGCGTTAAAGTGCTCGATTTCTCGACCCTGTTGCCTGGCCCGATGGCAACACTGTTTCTCGCTGAAGCCGGTGCCGAAGTGATCAAGGTTGAACGTCCCGGCACCGGCGAAGACATGCGTCACTACGAACCCTTCTGGGGGCGTGAGAGCATCAACTTTGCGATGCTCAATCGCGGCAAGAAGAGCATTACAGTCGACCTTAAAGACCCTGCCGGGCGCGAGGGGCTGCTGCCGTTGATCGAATCAGCGGATATATTGGTCGAGCAGTTTCGTCCCGGTGTAATGCAGCGGCTGCAACTCGACTATGCCTCGTTGTCGCAAATCAACCCGGCACTGATCTACTGCTCGATTTCCGGATTTGGCCAGTCTGGACCGAAGCGTGACCGAGCGGGGCACGATATCAATTACATCGGCGATGCCGGGCTGCTCTCACTCAGCCTTGGCACCACTGAGACGCCGGTGATTCCGCCGGCGCTAATCGCCGATATCGGCGGCGGTTCCTATCCGGCGGTGTTGAACATTCTGCTGGCTCTGCGCGAGCGTGATCGTACTGGCCAGGGTGCGTATCTTGATATCGCCATGACCGACGGTGTCTTGCCGTTCATGTATTGGGCTATCGGTAATGGAATGGGCGCAAATGAGTGGCCGGAAAGTGGGGCTGAACGGGTGACCGGCGGCTCGCCCCGTTACCGGCTGTACCCAACAGCAGACAAGAAATTTGTTGCTGCGGGCCCGCTCGAAGACAAGTTCTGGGCCGCGTTTACCGAGGCGATCGGACTCGAAGCCGAGTATCGTGACGACAGCAAGGATGCGGGAGCGACGATGCGGCGCGTTGGCGAGATCATCGCCTCACGTGATGCGGCGCACTGGGAGCCGCTTTTGCGACAGGCAAACTGCTGCTGCACGATTGTCAAGACGGTGCGCGAAGCGATAGACGACGATCAATTCCGGCATCGTGGTGTGTTCCGCGCCCAACTCGTCAACGAGAACGGTGACACTGTGCCGGCTACACCGGTGCCGATCGTGCCGTCGTTGCGTGCCCACGGCGACACCAAACTCGGTGCTTCGCCACTCGGCGCGCACAATGATGAATTGCTCAAATGAAACGCCTCATGATTGGTTCTCGCGCGCAGCAGGCGCGTGATCATTGATTACGAAGCAGGGTACATCAAGGCTGAACGGTAGAAAGGCGAAGTGGCACTCATGCATACTGGAATATTAGCGATCTGGAACGATTGTCTTTCGGAAGTCGAGCAGCAATACGAAGACTGGTATATGGGGCAGCATCTTCCCGAGCGGGTAAGCGTGCCGGGCTTCCGGATTGGCCGGCGCTACCAGGCAGTGGCAGCGGATCTTCGCTACTTCACGTTCTATGATACTGACACCCCTGACGTACTGTGGTCGGACGCCTACCGCGAAAGGCTGGCCAATCCAACCCTGGAAACTGCGGAAATCATGCACTCGTTTCGCAATATGAATCGCACTGTCTGTCGCCGCGTGTCGCAAATCGGTCATTTCGTTGCCGGTCACGCGGTGACGGCACGGCTGAACAAATTGCCCGATGATGCGGCCGAGATTCAGGGCGCGCTGTTGCAGGCCAGCGGCGTGACAGGCAGTGAGGCCTGGCAGGCGGTTGAAGTTCCTGATGCAGGGGCAACGGTTGAAGCGAAATACCGTGACGGCCCTGACGAGGCGATCGGTGCAGCGATCGTATTTCATGTCATGCGCGAACAGGATGCGCTCGACACATGTGACGAACTCTCGCGGGCGCTTGGCGACCAGGCACAGATCGGCGCCTATCAGTTGCTGTGTGAGCTGCGCGCCGAGTCTTTGCGATAAACAATTCTTTCGCTTGCGTTGGGTTTCAAGATTGCCAACACGTGATGGCACGAGTCGCTGATAGTTTCTATTTGTTCTCCTCTGCATCCTCCGCGAATTCAGCGGTGAGAGATTTTCACCTTGAATGCTCACAATATGAAAATACTGTTACTACAAGGCGCCAACATGGTGGCGCTCGGGAAAAGGCAGCCAGAACTCTACGGTACGACCACGGCCGCAGAGCTCGACACACTCCTGCTCGAGGAAGCAACGACACTTGGCGTTGAACTGGACATTCGCTACACCAATGTTGAGGGTGAGGCCATCGACTGGATCTACCAGGCTGATGAAGCGGGCGTTGACGGCCTTCTGTTCAATCCGGCGGGGTTTGTATACGCCGGCTACGCCTTGCATGATTGTCTGAAGGCAGTGTCGCTGCCGCGTATCGAAGTGCACATGACCAATCTGGAGCGCCGCGGCATGCAATCCGTCACCGCTCCAGCGGCCGACGGTATGGTCATGGGCCTCGGGATTGACTCCTATGTACTCGGCCTGCGCGCGTTAACACGGCTGATTCAGAACAAGCGGGGGTGAAGGTGCGATTGGCAAGACTGAGTCCACGCCGAAGGGAGTTGCCTTTATCTGCATCGAGCACATTCCCAGGGCTACAGTAGCTATCGACGGTCGCCCGAGGGCTTGGCCGGACTGGCGAGGTCCTTGCATGGTTCGGCCCCGCAAATGAAACAATCGTATACATGGTATTGACCAAATGGGAATAACCGTCCGGTGA
>JBFKXV010000264.1:0-4482 GCA_041637935.1 Burkholderiales bacterium
CGAGAACAATTACCTGAGACCCGAAACCTTGCGCGGACCGCATTCGGTCGAGCGTTTGCTGCAACGGGCTGAAGGCGCGGCGGAATCGGCCCTGCGCGATACAACAATCAAGGATCTCGCCACCGAGCCGGAGGAAACGCCAGAGCAGCAGGCGTGGCTGACCAAGTAACGCAGGCGCTTGCGCAACGTGTGCGGCCGTTTCGACGCTGGCTCGGTAATTGCGTTGATGCAGTGAACTTGATTGACGGTGCGTAGCGATTTGCGTCTAACAGAGCTATTCGGCATATTCCAGGCGCGCACGCCCATTTATGTGCGCCGGTTTCTGTTCAACCTGCTCGTTGCTGGCACTTTGCTGTCAAGCGTTGAGGCGATGGCCGATAACCCTCGGCACAAAACTGAGTTTGTCAGTGAGAACGGTCGTTACGTGCTGTTTAACGTACACTATTCAGTCGAGCGTACGCCGATTTTCGACAACGGAGAATATGTCGGCGTGATGAAGAGCGTGCGAGACGAACCTGTCTGGGGTTTGTTCGATGCGCATGCTGCGCAGCCAGTGGATCCGGCGAACGGGTTGCTAACCCTCATGGCTGGCCGCGCGCCTTCATACGTGCTAACAGGAGATTTCTCTTCAAGAACGGCACTGATCAGTGACGACGGAATGAACATCGTCGTCATCGATGACTTCAGTGAGCGAAGCGCAGTACCCGATCTGGAGGTCCTGCATTTCTACAATTCCGGCATGCTCGTTGCGACGTATCGCTTGCGGGAACTTCTCGAGAACGTAGAGAATGTCCGACACACCAGCAGTCACTTTCGGTGGCTCTTCTGGGAAAGTCTCAGCTTGGATAGGGAAACGCTGTCTCTTACGACAACCGAATGTGTGCCACTGATGTTTAGCGTCAGCACCGGTGCGATGATAACGGCGTTCCGCCGGGCGCCGGCGGGTAGCTTTCACTCCGAATCCGAATGCCCGGTTATGCAATAGTGGTGCGCTGCAGGACTGATGTGCACTCAACTGCGGGATCGGTCTGAGCCGGGTTAGTGGGAAATGGGGGCGTCTGAGTATGTCGGGATCGATGGCTGCCCCGGTGGCTGGTTTTGCGTCGGACTGGACGGCCAAGCAGGCTGGTCTGTCTCGGTCATCGCCACTGACGCAGTTTCGTCGGTGGTGGCGACTGCAACGGCAGCGTTTATTGATATCCCGATTGGGCTGCCGGATAACGGTGTCGAAGAGCGCCTCTGTGACCGTGAAGCACGCCGCAAACTGGGCCGGGGACGCGCTTCCAGCGTGTTCCCGGTACCAGCGCGCGAATGTTTGCGCGCGCGTGATTTCGCCGAGGCTCTGGAAATCAACCAGCGCGCCACCGGGCGTGGCATCAGCAAGCAGTCATGGCTGATCACACCGAAAATCACCGCCATTGATGACCTTCTACAATCCGATGGCAGATTGCGCGGCGTTTTGCGCGAGAGTCATCCGGAAGTTTGTTTCTGGGCGCTCAATGGCGCGAAGGCGATGCGCCATAACAAGAAAACGCCAGACGGCCAAACTGAGCGAATGGCATTGCTGCGGGAATTTTTTCCGCCGGCAGATGCTGTGTTCGATGAGGCGGTGAAGCGTTACCGGCGCAAAGAGGTAACTAGGGACGATATCGTCGATGCGCTGGTTCTCGCGGTCAGCGCCAATCTCGGCGCCGGGAGCTATCGGAGCCTGCCCGAAAATCCGCCGCGCGATGCCGCCGGTCTGGCGATGGAGATGGTTTTCTACGCGCCTTAGCTCGTCTCGAGAGTCGTCGACGAGCGCCCGGCAGCCTGCACATTGCCGAATCGGGCTGATTTGGGGGTTGATCCCGACGCCGCGGTGGCGCACACTTCGGGGCTCTCAAATTAATGCACCGCAGGTACACGCCGGATGAATACCGCAATTCTTCAATATCTTAGAGCCAACGGCGAACAGCTAGACGCCGAAATCGCCGAAGCCCTCGACATCCCTCATGCTCAATTGGAGCGGCAACTTTCACAGCTGTCGGCTGCCGGGGAAGTGATTTGCTGCCACGTGACGCGTTACTCAGGCGAAAAGACGGTCGAGGGCATGAGTTACCGGCTCTCCGCCCACGTGCCGCCGCGCGCACCGGGGCGCAAGCCTGGTGCCGCAAAGCAAAACGCCAATTCCCAAAACGCCAATCCCGAGGAAAACTGACTCTCAGCTAAATATTCCGTTGCGACGCTGCCGTTCGGCAATGTGTTGTTTTCAAAGAACGGCGTCGGTGGCGATCATGTAAGCCCCGCAGGCTCAAGCCGCGGGGCTTTTTTGTCGCGCGTAAGTCGCCCCGCACCATTGGTAAGAACGGCTTTGAGTACCGAAAACGACGCGCTCATACAACGTCTGACGACCCTGCTCACTGCTGAATCTGCCCAGCAATTGCGTCACTGCCTCATTGTTCGCATCGCTTGCGGATCCGCCTCGCTTGTGCCGCGATGGCTGCGCGATCTTGCTTGCTCAAACGAGCGAGATTTTTCCATTGCAGAGCAGTGCGTGGATGCTTCGCAAACCTTGATTCATGACACTGCAGGAAGTCCCAGTACAACGTCGTGAAGGGGCAGGCATCGTCGCCGGTGGATTTGTCTGGGTTGAACCGACAGTCGTTGCAGTAATTGCTCATGCGCTTGATGTATTTGCCAGTTGCAACATAAGGCTTTGACGCTAACAGGCCGCCGTCTGCGTATTGCGACATGCCGATGGTGTTTGGCGCCTCTACCCATTCAACAGCGTCGACGTAGACAGCGAGATACCACTCATGGAGGCGGCGCGGGTCGACTCCCAGCAACAGCGCGAACAGCCCGGTGACCATCAGTCGCTGGATGTGGTGCGCGTAGCCGTATTCGAGTGTCTGGCCGATCACGTTTCGAAGGCAAACCATGTCCGTTTCACCGGTCCAGTAAAATCCCGGCAGTGGTTGATGTGCGCCCAGTGCGTTACGGGTCAGGTAGTCGGGCATTTCACGCCAATAGATTCCGCGTACGTATTCACGCCAGCCAAGAATCTGTCTTATGAATCCTTCCACCGAGTTGATCGGCGCCTCGTCGCGCTCATAGGCTGCCAAGGCGGCCTCGATGACTTCGGCTGGGCTGAGCAGTTTCAGGTTCATGGCAGAGGCGAGGCCAGAGTGGTACAGGAATGGTTCGTCTGTCCAAAGCGCGTCCTGAAAGGCGCCAAAGGACGGCAAGCGATGCGCCACGAAGTCCTGTAATGCGAGCTTCGCGTCAGCGCGGGTTACCGGCCAATCAAAACTTGTCGGCGACCCCGGGTGTTTCCGGAATGCATCGCCAACTTCATTGATGACCTGGCTAGTGATTGCGTCGGGGCGAAACGAAGGCCACATTGGGAGTATCCCCGGACCTTTCTTCCCGAAAGTCTGACGATTTGACTTGTCATAATTCCACTCGCCGCCAACCGGCTGCTTGCCATCGACCAGAATACCAAGACGTTTTCGCATCTCGCGGTAGAAATTTTCGAGGCGCAACTGTTTGCGGTCGCTGGCCCATTCCTCAAATGTTTCCAGGCTGCACAGGAAATGGCTGTCGCTGCGAATATCGAGTGCAACCCCGGCCTCCCGGCATACCTCGGTTATTGAGTGTTGCACACGGTAATCGCCGGCCTCAACCATGACAATCCGGTTTGGTCCGAACTTCTTTATGTCGGCAAACAGTGCTTGCGAGAGAGAACGATGCGGATGCTGCGTGAGCTGGTGGTAAATCAAGGGATAGCCAGCGTCCGCAAGCTCCTTCGCAAAATGGCGCATTGCAGAAAGAAACAGCACGATGCGGGACCGATGTGACCAGACATGTTCCGCTTCTTCCTTGACCTCGGCCATCCATATCCGGTCCGCGTCAGGGTCGAAGTCATTGAACGCAGGGCCGTCCTGATTGAGGTGATCACCGAGGACGACCACGAGGTTGCGAACAGATTCGGTCATTGTCGAGCGTTAACCATGCGCGTCAGCACGCAACAAGTCATGATTATTGAATGATTTCGTGTTTGCGGTGTTGCTGCGCAGCCAAGCTCGCCGCGCGCCGCATGCGCGCTTTGAACCGGGCAGCAAGCCGATGGTTCACAGCTAGCGCGAACAGTGCTGCTGGCAGGCAATGAAAGTCCCGAATGCAGCGTATGGGGTCTCGATTTTCCTTGCATACATTTTGACACTATGCAATTCGGGTCATTTATCCGATGCTTTGTGTGCGATGATTTGATCGGCAAACTGGCGAATGCGTTGAGTTTGATAGGAATAGAACGGGTTGTATCGCAACCGCGTCAGCAATGTTGCGGGTATTGCCAGCACACCTGTTTCTCCACGTAATTCGATTCCACCTATGTTCAGAAGTTTGCCGTCGTCGTCACCAATTCCATAGACCGGGTCATCCGGCGGAAACGGAATCGCGACGTGGGACAGCGCGAAGACGTTAGTTGGCCAGGCGAGCTTGAGA
>JBFKXV010000265.1:0-4471 GCA_041637935.1 Burkholderiales bacterium
ATCCCGAAATCGCCGGTTGGCAAGATACTGCGCCGCAAACTGGTGGCCGGAGAATACGATCGAGATCAGTAAAAAAACATCGCATCACACGGAGTTGTTAAAGGAAACCACACATGGCCAAGCTCAAACATCCAGCACAGACCCTGCTCGACAATCCGGACGGCGTTCGTGTCGAGATCGATGAAGCGCGCCAGCGCGCCGACATCATTCTTGACCGGCCGCCTCTGAACGTGGTATCGATGCCGCAACGCGACCAACTACGCTGTGCCTTTGAAGCATTGGACGCGCAGTCCGCGGTGCGGGTAATCGTGTTGCGCGCTACCGGTAAGGATTTTTCCAGTGGCGGTGACATCAAGGGCTTTCTCGAAGCGAGCCCGGAGACTGTGTCGAAACTGGCATGGAATATCGCCGCACCGGCGCGTTGTGAAAAGCCAGTGATCGCGGCTGCGCGCGGCTACTGTTTCGGTGTCGGGTTCGAGATTTCACTCGCCTGCGATTTCCGTATCGCTTCCGAGACAACGCGTTATGCGCTTCCGGAACAAAAACTCGGCCAGATACCCGGTTCCGGCGGTTCGGCACGACTGCAGAAAATGATCGGCATTACCCGTACCAAAGACATTGTCATGCGCTCGCGGCGAATCACCGGCCAGCAGGCGCTCGATTGGGGCATCGTAACCGAGTGTGTTGCTGACGGCGAACTGGAAAAAACCACTGACGCACTGGTGGATGAACTGGTGCAGTTCGCACCACTGGCGCAGCGCACTGCGAAAAAACTACTCAACGATACCGAAGACGCAACGCTGGCGACGGCGATCGAGCTCGAAGGCCACGCCTACAGCCGGCTGCGCAGCTCGGATGACTTCCGTGAAGGCGTCACTGCATTTCACGCCAAGCGAAAAGCGGAATTCAAAGGGTCCTGATCAGTGGCGCCCTTGCCGCAGACCCGGCCTGTCAAGGACAACCGGTATCGCCGGCCGGAACCGCATCAACCCGACTACTCGCCGCTATCAACGTTTGCCGACTTTGACGCATCGATAGCAAGCGCTTCTTCCAAACCCGCAAGCTTACGATTCGCTCAAGTCTAGACAATGGACACGCTATTTTTCTGGCTATCAAAACTCATCTGGCTATTCATTTCACCCGACAGCCTGGTGCTCATCCTCATCCTGTTGAGCTTTGCATTACTGTTACTCGGAAAGCAGCGGGCCGGAACAAGACTGCTTGGATTCGTCTGTGCTGTTTTGCTCGTCATTGCTTTTATCCCGCTGCATAACCTGCTGCTCTATCCACTTGAAACGCGCTTTGCAACCAACCCGGAACTACCGCAGAAAATAGACGGCATCATCGTTCTGAGCGGTGCGGAACAGGCTTACTTATCGAGCCTGTGGGATCAGGTTGAGCTTGGCCCGGCGGCCGAACGTGATCTGGCTTTTGTGACACTGGCGCGACAATACCCGCAGGCCAAGCTGGTCTTCGCCGGCGGATCAGGGACACTGACAAGGCAGAACTACAAGGATGCGGATGTTGCCGAGAAGCTGTTTGTGCAACTGGGTCTGGACATCGAGCGCGTCATTTTCGAGAGAACGTCACGCAACACTTACGAAAATGCACTGTTCGCGAAACGCTCGATACAGCCGAACAAAGATGAGAACTGGATTCTGATCACCACCGCCTGGCACATGCCGCGCTCGGTCGGCGCATTCTGCAAGCAGCAATGGCCGGTGATCCCGTACCCGGTGGATCATGTCACGCCGCCCGGTGATCTGATTTCGATCAGCCTGTCGCTGGCCGGACATCTCAGAGACCTGAAGATTGGCTTGAAGGAGTGGGTCGGTTTGGTGGCCTATTACCTGACAGGTAAAACCACAGCACTGCTGCCATCACAATGCAAATGGCCTGACGTCGCAGCTACCGTTGCTGACAATGCGTGAACTGCGAGCGCCCCCAGGCGCATCGAATGTTCGGCGCGCGTGGCAAGTGTATTTCTACGCGTCAGTCGCGTTTTGACCGTATTCCTAACGGGAACGTTCAGACCGTGCCAGTTGCAACGCAATGACCGTGTCGCGCAGCCCGTCAGGCGTGACGTTTTGCGGTTCAATCGGTTCGCCGACGTTCAGGTACACCGGCGCCAGAAGCCGCGCGAACCATTTGCGCTTCGGGTTATAGGAGAACAGCCCGCGCAATCCGGACAACGCCATCGGGATGACCGGCACCGGCGTGCGTTCCAGTATGTTGCTGACACCGCCACGAAACTCACCAATTGTGCCGTCGATGGTGATGCTGCCTTCGGGGAAAATGCAGACCAGCTGTCCTTCGGCAAGTGCTTTCGCCGTCTCATCGTAGGCATTCTGCAGCACCTCTGGTGCCCGCTTGCGCGGCGCCACCGGGATCGCTTTCATGGAACGAAAAATGAAGTTCAGCACCGGAATCTTGAAAATCGTGTAGTACATCAAGAACCGGATCGGGCGACGGCACGCCGCCTGTACCACCAGGGCATCGGCAAGACTTTGATGATTGCAAACCAGCAGCGCCGGACCGCTCTCCGGGAAATGTTCGATGCCGTTGGTCCGCAACCGGTACACCGTGCGCACCAGCAGCCAGTCCAGAAAACGCAACAAGAACTCCGGCACCAGCGAATAGATGTAGGCGGCGACTGCGATGTTGAGTACACCGGTCAGCAGCAGCAACTGCGGCACGCTGGCGCCGCGCGAGAGCATCAACACCGCCACCGCTGCGGCGGCGACCATGAACAATGCATTGAGAATATTGTTGGCGGCAATAATGCGCGAGCGATGGGTCGGCTCGCTGCGCGTTTGTATCTGTGCATACAGCGGCACGATGTAGAAGCCGCCGAACATGCCAATCAGAAACAGGTCCAGTACAACGCGCCAGCTTCCATCGCGCGCGAGGAATTCCCACACGCCAAGGCCACTCGCTACCGCGCCAGCGGGTGTCGCAAAGTACAGATCAATCGCGAACACACTCAAGCCGATCGATCCGAACGGCACCAGACCGATTTCCACTTTGTGGCCGGACAAGCGCTCACATAATAATGATCCGGTGGCGACTCCGATCGAGAACAGCGCAAGCAGCAGCGTGACGACCTGTTCGCTGCCGCCGAGCGATTCGCGGCTGTAGGCGGGAAACTGCGACAGGAACAACGCGCCGTAAAACCAGAACCACGACACGCCAAGAATCGAATGAAAGACCGTGCGGTCTTTGGTCGCGAAACGCAGGTTGGCCCAGGTTGCTGTGAAGATGTTCCAGTTCAGCCGCAGGTCAGGCGTCGGTGCGGGAAAACGTGGGATCAGCAGGCTGGCGGCAAAACCGATCACGCTGACTGCAAGAATCACGACCGTCACCCACATCGCGCCACCGGCGGTGGAGACAAGCACGCCGGCGACCAACGTACCGGCGAGTATGGCGACGAATGTGCCGGTTTCGACCAGGCCATTACCGCCAACCAGCTCGTGCGGGCCGAGCGCCTGGGGCAGCAGCGCGTATTTCACCGGGCCAAAGAATGCCGACTGGGTACCGAGCAAAAACAGCGCAGCGAGCAACAGCGGCAGGTTTTGCAGGATCAAGCCGGCCGACGCAATCATCATGATGAGAATTTCTGCCGCCTTGATGACGCGGATCAGGCGGTCTTTTTCGATTTTGTCGGCGATCTGACCGGCACTTGCCGAGAATAAAAGGAACGGCAAGATGAACAGCCCCGCAGCAACATTGGCCAGCACCGCGGGTTCGAGTGCAGAATAGGTCGCCGCGTTATAGGCAACCAGTATGATCAGCGCGTTCTTGAAAACGTTGTCATTGAATGCACCGCCAAGCTGCGCAACAAAGAACGCTCCGAAGCGGCGCTCGAATAACAGGCGGAACTGATTCTCCGGTTTTTGTCCGCCAGGCGGGGTTTGCTGTTTTGCCATTGTCATGACATCGGGTAGATGCAAGTTTTCTACCTGATACTGGCACCAGCGGCAATATGCAACAGAAACGCACGACAAAAAAAGCCCGTGGCGTTGCTGGCCACGGGCCTTTGTCTGATCACAGGCTTTTACCTGGTCTCAGTAGCATCAATACTTGTATTTGACTGAACAACCGTACGGGCGTGTGTCGTTATCGCTGACCGGCTGTCCGCTGAGCAGTTGATCGAGCGCTACAGCGACGTAATTCCTCGCGTCGGGGATGTCGCGCGGACTGAATGAAGGCTTGTCATCGATGCCGCCCCGGTACACCAGCTTACCTTGCGGATCGATGATGTACATGTGCGGTGTGGTGCGCGCGTCATACGCTTGACCAACACCACCTTCGGGATCGAGTAACAATGCTGTCGGGTTCGCTTTCCACTGCGACACGATCTCGGACGAGCGCTTGGCATCGCGGTAATTGGAATGCTCCGGCGTGGTCGAGTTGATGGCCAGCCAGACGATGCCCTTTGACCTGTATTCGGACTGCAGCTTTTGCATATTGC
>JBFKXV010000266.1:0-4449 GCA_041637935.1 Burkholderiales bacterium
CATCAGACCGCCACCTTTGGTGTGGGTCTTCAGGAAGTTCGCATAGTACAGCGGCCAGATACCGCCACCGCCAGCACCATAGACGATGGCAACATACTGCTTGCCCTCGGCGGTGTAGGTGGTCGGGTTGCCGTGGACGCCGGAGCCGGTGTTGAACGACCACAGATGCTCACCGGTTTCGTCGTTAACGGCGTTGAAGCGGCCATCAGGATCGCCGTAGAAGGCAAGACCGCCTGCCGTGGCCAGCAAGCCGCTGGTCGCCGGCCAACTTTGTGACTTGGCCCAGACGCGCTTACCGGTTGCGCCGTCGTAGGCCTGGATCTGGCCAGCGCCGGCGTTGAAGGTGATCACCTTGGCACCGAGGTACCACTCACCACGCTTCCATTCCATCTTCTTGGCCTGGAGGTCCATGGTGAAGTCGTAAACCGGAACGTAGGTCATCTTGGTGCGATGGCTGTAAGCCATCGGGTGCCACTCTTTACCACCGTCGAGCGACGGGGCGATATTGCGTGTCACGCGATCGTAAACAACGTCCATCCGCGGCCAATCGTAGTTGGGACGGCAGTTGTTCTTGGACGGTGAGAGCGGCTCTTTGATGTAGTTCACTGCCAACATCGGCGCGACCCACACGCAGAGGTGCTCACGGCCGTGCTTGGTACGGCGGGTGTTCGCGCGGTCGATGCCGTAAACGTGACCATTACGGTCGCCATGCAGCCACAGCTTCTTGCCGCCCAGATCCACCAGGATATTCTCGTTCACGCCGTCATAATCGTACGGATCATTGGGCGTGTAATTGAAGTAGCTCTGGATCTTGCCGCTGTCGGCATTGACAACGATGGCCGAGTTGCTGAAAAGGTTATCGCCAGGACGGACGTGACGGTCGAAGTCCGGACCTGGGTTGCCGACCGGCCAGTACAGCAGGTTGGTATCACGGTCATAGGAACCGGTGATCCAGGTCGAACCGCCGCCATACTTCCAAGACTCGCCGCCCCAGGTGTCGTTGCCGGGCTCGCCCGGGCCGGGGATGGTGTAGGTCTTCCAAGCCGGCGCGCCGGTGTCGGCGTCAACCGCAGCCAGCCAACCACGTACGCCGTATTCAGCACCAGCGGTACCGAAGACGATCTTGTTATTGACCGCCAGCGGCATGATGGTGAACGTCTCGGCGTAGGTGTAGTCACCAGCTTTCTTGTCCCAGACAACAGCACCCGTCTGGTTATCGAGGGCAACCACGTGCGCGTCAAGAGTGGCCAGATAGACCTTGTTCTTGTAGACGGCGACTCCGCGATTAACCACGTCGCAGCACAGTTTCGGGAACACATCACCCGGCAACTCGCGCTCGTACTTCCAGATAATGTCGCCCGTCCTGCCGTTGACGGCGATGACGCGGTTGAACGAAGTGGTTACGTACAGAGTACCGTTAACCGCAACGGCCTGGCTGTCTTGACCTTCCAGAACGCCAAATGACATGTTCCATGCCGGCTTCAGCGACTTGACGTTGTCCCGGTTGATCTGGGACAGGCCGCTGTAACGCGTCATCTGATAGTCCTTGCCGTAGTGCAGCCAGTTCTGATGGTCTATGTCGGCGTTAAGAAGCATGTCGTCCGTCACATAGTTTGGATACAGCGTCGACTCGAGCCGATCCACACCTTGAGCGGAGACAAACCCCGTGGCGCCCAGCAGCGCGATCGCAGTAACAGATACCGCGACGCGCTTGAAGTGCATCGTTTGCTTCACCATGAAGAGACACCTCCCGAAAAATTACGTGAGCCGCAGTGTCTACGACGCCACGTGTTTTAGGTTTTTGATTGAGAACTTCGGTGCGTAAAGGACACCGAGCCGTTCCATCGATGAAACCCGGAACGAACCGCAAATCTAGCCTTTACGACGCCCCCGAAGGTAGTCCAAGCATGCATCAATGTCAACAATAGCCCCGTGAAATCAGCTAAAGAACCGCACGTTATCCGATGTCGCGCTGCAACATTGCAGCTCGACATTCGCTTCGTGCGGTCAGTTTGAGAGATACTTTCGGACTACTAAACCGACACCATGTAATAGATGAGTTACGCACAGCGGTACAAATCGTTGTCTCAACTGCCGCTGCCGTGGTTAAACGGCTTTTGCCGGCCCGTGATTTTGTTTGCCTCACTCATTGTGCTGCTCGCAGGCGCGATTCCGGCAGGCGCGGACCCGCTACTGACCTACCCGCTGCGAGTCGGCGAGAATTCAATACGTGCCGAAGTCGCCAATACGCCAGAAACCAGGCGCAGGGGGCTGATGTTTCGCACTCGTTTACCTGCCTCATCGGGCATGATTTTCATTTTCCCCAAGGAACAGCGCATATCGATGTGGATGAAGAACACCTTCATCCCGCTATCGGTAGCGTTTATCGACTCGAGCGGGCGCATTACCAACATCGAGCAGATGCAGCCCGGGAGCAAGCAAACGCACTCCTCCACCAGCCCGGCAAAATTCGCGTTAGAGATGAATCAGGGCTGGTTCAAAGAGCGTGGCATCAAGAGCGGTGACGTCGTAACCGGGCTTGAACGCCTGCCACCGCCCAGGTAACGGCGCGCGCCCCTGATCCGGCGCACGCCGCCGCAGTGCGACTGCTGCGAACGCTACTGAAAGTAGATCGCCCCGTGAGCGCCGGCCGCCATGAAAAATAACATCGGGATCGACAACATGGTATTGGTCCGCGATGCAAGGAAAGCGACCCGGCGCGCTTTGTTCTTGGCGTCGTCGCTCGCTTCGACCATGCCGAGGATTTTCTTCTGATTCGGCCAGATCACGCCCCACACGTTGATGAGCATGATTGTTCCGAGCCAGGCACCGATACCGATCGCTGCATGGCTTGGGCGCAGCAGGAAGGCGTTGCCGAAATTTGCCCCCAGCAATGAAGCCCCGGCGAGCCAGGTGACCAACGCAGACCAGCGGAACCAGAACAAGGCGCGCGGAGCAACGTGTTTAGTGATGCCGGCGGCGCTGCTATCAGCCTGCGCGGACTTGAGTGCCGAGACCTGAACGAAGTTGAAGTAATAGAGCAAGCCGATCCACATGACACCGGCAAGCAAATGTATCCAACGTGAAATGGCGGGTACGAAATCCATGATTACGCCCCCATCAGCCATCTAACAACGTAATAGAGCACGATCGTCACGACGACGCCCGTGATAACCGTTCCCCACAGAGAATCCAACGGATTAGACATGACGCTCTCCCAATTTGTTATTGATTGGCTGGTCTGGTGCAGCAATTCCGAAGTGTAGGCGCCAAGCCCGGCAAGGGCAACCCGAGCAAGGCGTTGACTGACAACTGGCGCGCCGTTGTGCGCGCAACCCGGCTCAGCGTCCGGGTGCGGCGACCCGGATCACCAGCGCCGTGGCATCGTTCTGCCCCATGTAACGGCGTTGATTCTGTACCGATCGCTCGACCAACTCGCCAGCGATCACGTCAACACAGTCTGTGCTCGCAAGCACCTCTTCCAAAACAGCATTGCCCAGCACTTCCCAGACGCCGTCGCTGGCCATCAGGAAAACATCATCGGTGCGCGTTTGCCCCGACTGAAAATCGATCACCAAGTGACTGTCCAGGCCGACTGCACGCCTGAGCACATGGCGCATGTCACGCCGTGGCCACGTGTGGTCGGCAGTCAACCGCTCGAGCGCGCCGGCCTGCCAACGGTAGACGCGCGTGTCGCCGACGTGTGCCAGATGAAATCTGCCGCCAGCGAACAAAAGCATTGAGAGGGTACTGACAACACCGTCGAAGTCAGAATCACGACCATTGTGCACGTACAACCAATCGTTGACAGAGCACAGGACGGTATCTATCGCCCGTTCGACGCTCCATTCGGTTGGTGTGGCGTAGAAGTCCTGCAACAGGGTACGGATCGTCACCTCTGACGCGACGCGGCCGGTACCGCCGGCACTTCCGCCATCGGCCACTGCCACCGTCGTGCCGCGCCGCATGGCTTCCGGCATCTCTTGCGGTGTGATAACACCAAAGCAATCTTCATTGATCTTCTCGCCGACTGCCGCCGAGGCGTAACCGATCGCCAGCGCTCCGGCAACCTCCACCGTTCCGCTGACAGGCCCGTACGAACTCGCGTTCGCGCCTTTTCGTGCTGGCATCCGAAGGTCTGTTGATTGCTCGGTCATCGTTGCGAGAACACTGTTACTGAAAATACTGTTGAGGCAACATTGCCCTACCGCAAAACCGCTGCGCCAATCACGGTTGCGCCAACCCACTTGCTCGCCGCCCGTTATGTTGCTGCGAATACTTATCCGCTGGCGCCCGGGCTTGCATGCATGCCATTGATTTCACTCGCCCTTGCTTCACCGGCCCGCAAGGCACCGGATTCCATGGCAGCGATCGCTTTTGCCTGATGCATGTCGGCTGCGTAGCGCGACGCACACAGACAACACGCCAACTGATTGAGCAGCGGATGCG
>JBFKXV010000267.1:0-4442 GCA_041637935.1 Burkholderiales bacterium
GTGCTGCGTTAAGCTTTAGCGGTAATTTTCAGGAAAGCAACTAACCACAGAGACACAGAGGCACTGAGAGAAGCCAAATCGAATCCAACCCGGTGCGAGAGGAAGTACAGTGACACGGCGATCCGGGTATACCGTAAGCACCATTGCGATCACCACAGCATCTGCGTCACGGTTATCGTTCAGAAGTGTTTGAATTCGGGTTTTTCTGTGCCTCTGTGGTGAACCAGATCTTTCGAACTTTGTAGATAAAGGAACACATCATGAAAGGCGTAGTCTTCCCAGGAAATCGTCAACTCGAACTTCTCGACTTTCCGGATCCGACGCCGGGTCCTGGCGAAGTTGTGCTCGAGATCAAGGCATCTGGTATGTGCGGCAGCGATCTCAAGTTCTATCGCCCCAAGGATGGTGCCAAGGCTCTCGGGCTCGGCGAACTCGACGGCCCGATCATTGCCGGGCACGAGCCGTGCGGCGTGGTTGCCGCCATCGGTCCGGGTGTGCCGGAGAACCAGGCGAAAGTCGGCATGCGCGTGATGGTGCACCACTATCGTGGCTGCGGTGTGTGCGAACACTGCGCGACCGGCTGGATGCAGATGTGCGCCGAAGGCGTCAAGGAAGTCTACGGTGCCACCGGCCACGGCGCGCACGCCAAATACATGAAATGCCTCGCGCGCACTCTGGTTGCACTGCCAGAAGAGTTGTCATTCGAAGCTGGTGCCGCCATTTCATGTGGCACCGGCACGGCATGGGGCGCCTTACACCGGCTCGATCTGCAAGGCGATCAAACTATCGCCGTTTTCGGCCAGGGCCCGGTCGGTCTGTCAGCCACCTTGTTGGCCTCGCAAATGGGTGCGCGCGTGATTGCGCTCGACACTGGCGAAGAACGACTGCAACGCGCCAAGGAGTTCGGCGCAGACGTATTGATCAATCCTGCAAAAACGGAAAACGTCGTACAGGCCATCCGGGACCTGACCCATGGACGCGGCGCACACGCTTCGATGGATTGCTCCTCGGCGCCACCGGCAAGGGTGCAGGCAGTGCAGTGCGTGCGCAGTTGGGGCAAGGCGTGCTTTGTCGGCGAGGGCGATACCGTGACACTGAATGTCAGCAACGACATGTTGCGGCGTCAAGTCACCGTGATCGGATCATGGACGTTTTCAACGGTCGGCCAGGCCAAATGCGCCGAGTACGTTGCCGACAAGGAAATTGTGCTCGATCGACTGTTCACCCATCGCTGGAAACTGGAGCAAGCCAGGGAAGCGTATGAATTGTTCGACAAGCAGACATCCGGCAAAGGCGTGATCCATCCATCTTGAGCGTCGAATTAAACGCTTTCACCGCGGAGGGCGCAAAGGACGCAGAGCGGAACCAGAATTCGTAGACAAATTGCTACGGCGCCGGGTGAAACGAAGCCCGCGAAAAATTTCAGTTCCCCGATCCACCTTCCCTGACTTGCCTGGATTTCGTTTCATGACGACCCGGTTATTTTGTCTTCGCTTTTTCTCCGCGTCCTTGGCGCACTCTGCGGTGAGAGATTCGTCTTTTCTTTGATGGCAAAACGATGTTTGACGGCTTTACCCTGACAACGATAGACACGGGCACGGTCGGGATACGTGCGCGTATCGCCGGTGACGGCCCGCCGCTGCTGCTGCTGCATGGCAATCCTCAGACACATGTCATGTGGCATGCCGTTGCACCGGCATTGGTCAAACACTTTACCGTCGTCGCTACCGATTTGACCGGTTATGGCATGAGCAGCAAGCCTGCATCATCGGACGATCACGCCGCTTATTCCAAGCGCAGTATGGCCAATGATCAGGTTGCAGTGATGCGCAAACTCGGCCACGAGAAATTCATGGTGGCCGGACACGATCGCGGCGGGCGTGTCGCTTACCGCATGGCACTCGATCATTCCGATGTTGTACTAAAACTGGCTGTGCTGGATATTATTCCGACGCTCGAGGCGTTCGAACGCGGCGGCAAGGACTTCGGCCTCGGCTACTACCACTGGTTCTTTCTGGCACAGCCGGCGCCGCTGCCGGAGACCCTGATCAATGCCGACCCGGACTGGTTCTGGCGCTGGCATACTGACCGGGTGCCACGCAAGTTCTTCGCAACCGAAGCGGTAGACGATTATCTGAGCTGCTTTCGAAATCCCGAAACAGTGCGTGCGATTTGCGAGGATTACCGTGCCGCCGTCGGCATTGACTGCGAGATCGATGGGCAGGACCGTGTCGCCGGGCGGCGCATCAACTGTCCAGTGCTCGCGCTGTGGGGAAAGCAAGCGCGTCTCGAGCAGTGGTATGACACGCTTGCAGTCTGGCGCGATTGGGCCGATGAGGTGCAAGGAGGCGCCATCGATTGCGGCCACTATTTGCCCGAGGAAAAGCCAAACGAAACCGCAGACGCGCTGATCGCCTTTTTCAAATGACGCAACTTTCTTTAACAGCACCATCTTTAACAGCACCATCTTTAACAGCACCATGACTTCTACTTGAACCGATGAGTTCCATGGATCTGTCACACCACTATTACGATACCGGCGAGGTCGTACTGCATTACGTACGCGCCGGAAAAGGAGAGCCGGTATTGCTCCTGCACGGCTGGCCGCAGAGCTGGTACTGCTGGCACAAGATCATGCCGTCGCTGGCAGAGCGCTACTCGGTCATCGCCCCAGACCTGCGCGGGCTCGGCGATTCATCGCGGCCGCTCGACGGCTACGACAAAGCCACCATCGCCGAGGATGTTCGCCAGCTCGTCCACGAACATTTAAACGTCAGTCGTTATAACCTGGTCGCGCACGACTGGGGCGGACCGGTCGCTTTTGTTCTGGCAGCGACATGGCCGGAACACGTGCGCAAGCTGGTCATGCTCGACACCGCCGTGCCGGGAGACGGCAGCGGCACGTTTTCGCAACATGGCCGCCGTTGGCATCATGCTTTCCATCAGACTGCTGACCTTCCGGAATCTTTGGTCGCCGGACGCGAAGACATTTATCTGGGCTGGTTTTATCGAAACTATGGCTACCAGCCCGGTGCTATTTCGCCTGCTGACGAGCAAGAGTATTTGCGTACCTACCGTCAACCCGGCGCGCTGAGGGCGGGGTTTTCCTATTATCGCGCATTGGGCAAGGACGTCGCGCACAACGAAGCTCTGCTCAAGCAGCAAGGGAAACTCAAAATGCCGGTGTTGGCACTCGGCGGCGGCAAGGCGTTTGGGCGTGGTATTGAGACGCTCGAATCGCTGCAGCGCGTTTCCACCAATGCGCGCGGCGGCATCGTCGACGATTGTGGTCACTGGATGCAGGAAGAAAAACCAGAGCAGGTCACGAAAGCAGTGCTGGAATTCTTCGCCGAGCGTTAATTCGGTCTGAATTGCACTGGTTTGGCGCTCGGAAGAAACCTCATCGGAAATCGACTGGAGCGCGGTGCGCTTGCTGTTCTATTGCGCCGTCCAGCCGCCATCTACGACCAGATGTGTTCCGGTGATCATCGCAGCCGCAGGCGATGCAAGATAGACCGCCGCCGCAGCAATGTCGCCGAGTGTTGCCAGCTTCCCCATCGGAATCCTCGACATGATGAAGTCACGTTTCTCGGGCGTGTCGACGACTTTGCGCATCAGTGGTGTGTCGGTAAAGGTCGGGCCGATGCTGTTAACGCGGATGTTCTGTGCGGCAAGTTCGACCGCCATCGCCTTGGTCAATCCTTCCAAGGCGTGCTTGGTCATGCAGTAGACGGTTCGATTTGGTGAACCGACATGGCCCATTTGCGACGACATGTTGATGACGCAACCACCCTTGTCGCTACGCGCGTCATCCTCGAGCATTTTTTTCACGGCCGCCTGCGCAACGACGAAGCAAGCACGCACATTCAGGTCAAGCATGGTGTCGAGATGTTCGCAGGAGACATCGACGAAGGGTTCCGGGAAGTTGGTACCCGCGTTATTAACCAGTATGTCTAGCGCGGGCAATCCCGCGATCGCAGTGCACAGTTCCTTATCGGCAGTGACGTCACAGGCAATCACACGAGACCGGCCACCGGCGGTGTCAATCTTCTGCGCCACTTCTTCGAGGTGTGACCGGGTCCGGCCGAGGAGGATTACTTCTGCGCCGCAAGCGGCATACGCTTCGGAAATAGCGGCACCCAGCCCCCTGCCCGCGCCTGTCACCAACGCGGTCTGGCCGTCAAGGCGGAAGCTCGGTACGTTCACATCAGCTGTCATCGGTAAGCGCTCTTCGCCATGATTGCATGTCTTGAAATAAACATAACCACGCATCGCCGCTGCGATGCGTGGTTACTTTGGTCACCTTACACGGGTGCGAGGCCGAGGTCCTGGTTCTGCCGCGCGCCAGCTCAGGCGGTCGCTCTACCCGGCTTGAACACGCGATCGAGATGCTCTTGCGGCAAAGGTTTTGTCAATAGACTGACGACTACCATTACGACAGA
>JBFKXV010000268.1:0-4426 GCA_041637935.1 Burkholderiales bacterium
GCCAATTGCAAGATCGACGATGCGGGGAGGGATCGGGGGTGCAATCACAGTCGGGATTAGTTGCCACCCGGCTTGCACTGCTTCCCCCCTGCTTTTTTGTACGCGGGTTTGCTTGGCCTCTTTAGTTGCGGCTCGTCGCCGCGACGCGCTCCGCTATCGCCAATACACGGTACATCGATCGTACCACCGGCAGTTCGATCAACTCGCCGTCTATGACGACCAGTCCGGTGTCGTCGTTCTCGAACGCGGTGCAGATTTGACGCGCCCGTGCGATGGTCGCTTCGTCCGGCGTGAATGCAGCGTGAATGATCGGCAATTGTTTCGGGTGTATTGAGGCCTTGCCGGTAAAGCCCAAGTCGGCGCAGCGACTCGCCTCTTCGCGCAATCCATCGGAATCTTCCAGGTCCAGGAATGGCACGTCGAGCAAATCAATACCCGCCGAGGCGCTCGCGTGCACCAGACGCGAACGCGCATACAACAAAGGCTCCCAGGCCTTCTTGCATCGAAGTTCGGCCGACATGTCGACCGCACCAAGAATCAAGGAATCAATTCGGTCCGACGCGCGCGCGATGTCGGCAGCGCGTTCCAGCGCTTGATTGGTTTCCACAATGACGCAGAAACGAATCTTGCGTGCCGGACCGGATGAAAGCAGTGTATCGATCAACTGCACTTCTTCTGCAGACCGGATCTTCGGGATCATGATCGACGGCGGAGGATTGTCGGACTCGATCATTGCCGTCAAATCTTTCAGGCCATCAGGGGTCGACAAGGCGTTGATGCGCACCATGCGCTCTACATGCGGATGCGTGTCGTTTTTGAACAACGGTATGGTCAGCTCGCGCGCTTCAGCCTTGCGCGGTCCGGCCACAGCATCCTCCAGATCGATACACACAATATCGGCACCAGAATCGAGTGCCTTCTGGTATCGATCGGGTCTGAGCCCAGGTACAAATAACAGGCTACGACGGGGGCGCGCTTCAATCTTGCTCATGCTGATGGTTCTTTTACTAGTCGGGACGGCGCCATGCTAATTGAATTGTGGCTTCTCTCCAAGCACGCGTTGCGTGATTGGACGGTGCAAGCGAATGTGGCCGTGCGTCTGTGTGTAACAGCGACCAACCCATCCGCTACTCGGCGATCATGATCGGTTCGGTCTTTTCAAACTCCTCGCGCTCACGCTCTTTGGTACCGGGTTTGGCCCGGCCAATGAGCAGCACCAACGGAATCGCCGCCAGCGCACCGATCGAAAGCGCCAGAAAACTCGCGTTGTAGCCTTTCATTGCGGCTTGTTTGTCGATTTCGCGCTCGATAATGGCGAGTCCCCGCTCAGAGCCCGCAGTGTAGTCACCGGCGTGATCGGGATACTGCAGCGCCTGGTTGTACGGTGTGACCTGCGCCACCATCTCGGCGCGCCCCATCGCACCGACCACGACAAAAAGCGCCAATATCACTGAAACGCCAATGCTGCTGAACATGGTGCGGATGAGATTAAACACGGCAGTGCCCTCATTGCGTTTGTTCCGGGCAAGCGTGGAGAACGCAACCATCTGAACCGGAATCAGAATAACGCCGGCGCCAATACCGCCGACGAAACCGGTCCACACAATCGGCCAGGTGCCAACGTCAATTGTCCACTGCGACATTGCCGCGGTCGACACGCCGAGGCAGAGGAAACCGAACACGGTCATCGCCCGCGGATCAATTTTGCCGGCTATGCGTCCGGTGATGAAAAGCGCCAGCAGAATGCCAACGCCGCGCGGCGACTGCAGCAACCCCACAGTGTCGATCGAATAGCCACGCACGGCCTCGAGGAAAGTCGGCATCAGAACCATCGGCGGAACCGTAAGCAAGCCGTAAAATGAAATGAGCACCAGCGCGATAAAAAAATTTTTCTGCAGAAACACGCGTGGATCAAGAAACGGCTCGCGGTGAGTCAACACATGCATGTTGAACATGTACAGTGAGATTGCCGCCAGACAAGCTTCGAAAATAATCTCGCCAGACTCGAACCAGTCGAGGCGCTGACCGCGGTCGAGCATCATCTGCAAAGCGCCGATGCCGATGGCGAGCGTCAGAAAACCAAACCAATCGAGCTTCTTACTTGGATCGCGCTCGGTTTCCGGCAAAAACAGCAACACGCCGAGCAAGGCGACGAGTCCAAACGGAATATTGATGTAAAAGATGTAGCGCCAGGAGAGATATTCGGTCAGGTAGCCGCCGATGGTCGGCCCGATGACCGCTCCGCACACTGAACCAATGCCCCAGTAGGCCATGGCCTTTGCATGCTGATCAGCAGGAAAAGTATCGAGAATGATGGCGAGTGAGAGCGGAATGAGGAACGCACCGCTCATACCTTGAATGACACGCGCCACAACTTCGACCGGCAGCGTATTGGCCGCGCCGCACAACACCGAAGCTGCGGTAAATCCGGCGACGGCGCCGACGAACACACGTTTGCGTCCGTAACGGTCGGCGAGCCATCCCGAGGTCGGGATCATGATCGCCGACGCAACGATATACGAGGTAATCACCCAGGCCACCTGGTCCTGGGTCGCAGAAAAGGTTCCCTGCATGTGCGGCAGGGCCACAGCGGCAATCGTCCAGTCGATCGAATACAACAGTGACGCGACCATCACCGATCCGGCCACCAGCAGCGGATGGCGCGGCATCTGCTGCGCCACCGGGTTCATTTTGATGCGGCGTTCATTTTGATGCGGCGTTCATTTTGATGCGGCGGTCATTGTGATGCGGCGGCGAGCGTCGGAGCCGGTTGCAGGAAGCCCGGCAAATAGCCGTTCTCGACCAACTTGCGAATCGGTCTCGGCAGGCCGCGGCTCACGCCGGTTTCGACGCCCACCGTAACGGTCATGCCGGCACGCAGTCTTGGCATGCCTGCGGGTTGTTGCACCTGGATGTACACCGGAATGCGCTGCACTACCTTGACCCAGTTACCAGTCGCGTTCTGGGGTGGCAAGACTGCAAATTCGGCACCGGTTGCCGGCGCGATGGCAGTGACCACGCCCGGCCACTCAATATCCGGATACGCGTCTGCAACGACGTGTGCGCGCTGACCTTCGTGCATCCAGGTCAGCTGCGTTTCCTTGAAGTTGGCTTCCACCCAAAGCGCATCGCTGACAATAATGCTGAAAATAGGCACGCCTTTGTCGACGTACTCGCCGGCTTGCAACTTCATGTTGCTGATGATGCCCGATGCCGGAGCATAGACGTTTGAATCCTTCAGCCCCAAACCTGCCTCATCGTAGGCCGCTTTGGCCTCGAGGTAGCGCGGATGGCGCTCGGCGGGCAAAAAAGGATTACCGAGAAGTCCGGCCAGCGCCCGGTTGATGCGCTCTTCGACACTGGCCAGGCGCACTCTTGCCACATCCAGATTATGCTGTGCTTCATCGAACTGATCGGCGCGGCCCATGCCATGCTTCATGAGCGTTTTTTGACGCTCCAACTGTTTCGCCAGATACGCGATTCGTTGCGTCGCCTCACGCTTTTCCAGCATGGTGGCGCGATACTCCGCCTTGAGCGACTGCACCTCGGTACGCACCATGTCCATTTGCGCCTCGGCACGGCGTTGCTTCACTACGTACCCAGCGCGCTCCAGGCCGAACAACAACGCGCCTTGTTCGACGTACTGATTGTCCTCGACCTCGACATTGCTAACGCGTCCATCGAGTTCTGAACTGACGGCGATAATATCGGCCTTCACGTAAGCATTCTCGGTCTCGACCCGTTCACCACCGTGGGCGTAGACGTACAAGCCAGCCAGTGCCACCGCTATCGGAACGACGACGATGAAAACAAACCTAACCAGCCAATGCACTGCGATAACTGCGGTTTCCTTGGCGCCGGTCATGTGAACTGCCCCTTGGCGCGCGCGCCATTTCGGGACCGGTCATTACTAACCGGTCCGTTTTGAGCCGAGCCATTACTCACTGGTCCATTACTCACTGGTCCATTACTAACTGGTCCATTACTAACTGGTCCATTCCGGGCAGACGCGGATTTGCCAGACCCGTTACGAGCCGAGCGGTTAGCCATCGATCCATTTCGAACAGAGCCGTTGCGCACAGAGCCGTTTTCACCGCCGCCAAGATTCGCCTTGACAGCGAGCAACGTGTCGACGAAGCGGGTTTGCTGTTCGCGCGTCAGTCCGGCCAGCGCGTCGCGACGAAGCTCTGCCGCCGCGTCACGCATGGCTTGCATTGCCGGGTCTACTTCATCGGTCAGAAACACCCGTTTCGCGCGCCGGTCGTCGCTATGCTCTTCTCGCCGTATCCAACCGTTTGATTCCAGGCGGTCAAGCAAACGGCCAAGAGTCGGTTTTTCGATCTCGAGAATGTCGGCAAGCTCGGCGAATACCAGGAAGCGGCGGGCGGCTTCCTCGGCGCCGCGACCAGCATCATCACCGCCGGCA
>JBFKXV010000269.1:0-4421 GCA_041637935.1 Burkholderiales bacterium
ATCTCCCGAAGGCCGGATCGGCGAAGTGCTGGGCGTGCGATTGACCATCATTCACGGCAATCAGGTGGTGCTGCCTCTCATCTTCGGCGCATTCGGCTCAGTACTTGGCACCGTGGCCATGTTCTGGACCATGGCGATCCTAGTGTTTGCCGGCGGCGTGGGCGCGGTTAAGTGGAAAAAACACAAGCGCTGACGGCTTCAATCAGCTACGCAGGCGAAGCGTTTAATCCAGCAATTGCCACACATCATTATGCTGTCTGGCTCGGCCATCAACTTCGAGCTTGTTCAGATGCGCAAGTAGTGAGCGCATGGCCAACGGGTGCATCCGCTCGGGCGTGTCGTCATAGACCGTCGCTACGAGTGCTTCGACGCTGCCGGGGCCAATATCGCGCAATGCATTCACGACTTTGTTTTCACGGGTGCGCCGGTGGACGATCAGCCGCTCGACTACCTCGTGCGGCTGCTCCATGAGAAAACCGTGACCCGGCGCGAGCCAATCGAGTTCTTCATCGAACAGTCGCTCGAGCGACGCGAAATAATCGGACATGTTGCCGTCGGGCGGATTAATCACTACGGTGGAACCCTGCATGATGTGATCGCCGGTAAACAGCATGCGCTCTTCTTCCAACAAATAGCACAGCTGATTCGATGCATGGCCCGGTGTGTGCAGTACTCGTAGCGTCACACCCGCAACGGACACGCGCCCGCCGTCAGCCAAAGCGTGGTCCGGAACGAACGATTGATCTTGCCTCTCCTTGTACTTTGCAAGCATTCCGTAGGTGGCGGCCTTCGTTTGCTCTTTGAGTTGTGCGGCGCCCGGCGAGTGATCGACGTGCGTGTGCGTACACAGAATCCACTGAATCGGGCCCGGAGCTACTTCAATAATCCGCGCCACGTGTTCCTCGTTCAGTGGCCCCGGATCAATCACCGCAACACCGGTCGACGCATCACCGATGAGGTAGGTGTTGGTACCGGGACCGGTCATTACACTCGGGTTTGGCGCGGTCAATCTCACCACCCGATTCGAAAGCGAAACTGGTTTACCTGGAATGATCTCGTAGGACGCAATACCTTTCTGCCCCGGATCGAGTTTGCCGACCTCGGCATAGGCGAAGTCACCGGGCACCAACAATTTCTTCCCGCCCTTGCCGATCCCGGCACGCGGACTCATCGGACGCATCGGTCGTGGAGAGCGCGCGAATTCGACTGCCGCTGCGACATCTTGAAGTTCTGAAAGGCTCTCGAGCGTCTTCAATGTTGGAAACATCAAGTTGAATTCGCCACCACTGCTGCGCTCGATCGCTTCTGCCGGACGAATCCATAAGTGGTTCACCAGTTCCTCGCCATCGTGCGATGACGTTTGTCTGGCCGGCGCCTCAGCAAGGAAGAAACGTGTGTCATAGCGACGCGGACGTCCCGCCCCGGTGATCCAGTGACTGAAGTAATGCAAGTGATGAGTGGCAAGGCGCAAGTTATTCGACTGCAACAGTTGCAGCAAAGAAGTCTCTCCGGCTGCCAGTGCTTTGCGCGCGGAGCTGAAAAGCTGCGCCGTATGGCCGTCGACATCGATCAACTCTCCGTCGTTTGAATGCGCGAACAACAGTCCGGCTTCTTCAAAGCACTCGCGAATGGCGGCAATCCAATAGCCGAGACCGCCCTGCCCGATGCCGAGGCGTTTACTGGCTTCCATATCATCAATGCCGGACGCCAGCGCGGCGAGTTCCGGCGCCGTGTCCGCCTGGTCGACGGCGCCACCAGGAAAGACATGCGCACCCCCGGCAAACTGGGCAAGATGTGTGCGTTTGGCGAGCAACACTTCCATGCCGCCGGCTCCATCGCGCACGAGGATCAATGTCGCCGCGGGTCGCGGTGTAACAGGTATGCTGCTCATCTTCGTGCTGAATGGGAAGAACGCATCATCAGTTTTGACGATGGCTAATTCTCAAGTTGCGAGACAGCGATTATAAAGGTCGCGCGAGCTGCAGCGTCGCAACGGTATCTGACATTCCCAGCGTGCGTGATTCACTCGCTCAATGTCGGGCCGACCCCACTCACCCGCGTTTGCCGCATCAACCTGCGCCAGCGGTCCGCGTCATAACCCAGTCCCCGGTGCAGCAGGCAACGGTTGTCCCAAATCACCGTATCGCCGACTTGCCACTGGTGCCCGTACACATCCTCCGGCCTGGTTGCTTCCTCTAACAGTTCATCGATCAACTTGCGGCTTTCGATACCGGAGAATCCGATGATCGATCGGGCATGCGACCCGACATAGTAGTTCTTGCGGCCATTCGCCGGGTTCGTTCTCACCAGTCTATGCTCGATAGGCGGCAACGATGCCGCATGATTCGGATCGACCGGCGCAACCTGACTACGGGAGAAAACGTAGTCGTGCAGCACATGTAAGGGATCGATCTTCGCCTGCAACGACGCCGGCAAACGTGCATAAGAGACACGTTGACTGGCGAACTCGGTGATGCCGCCCTCACCCGGGGCTTCGTAGGAATGATTGATGGAAAATTTGGTCGGCACCAGGCGGAACGATGAATCGGAATGCCACATATTGTTACCGCGCTGATAAACGGTGTGCGCATCGTCGTTGCCTTTCTTGTTCTGCGCATCGATGACATTGCCTATGGTGGCGAAGTAATCGATCTTGCCGGTCGCACCGAACGTGACGTGATTGGGTTCGGGTTCACCCAGGCGCCGGGTGAGAGCAAGCTGCGCCTCGTCGGTCATGTTCTGTTCCGGAAAACACAGCAAGGAATACTCATCCATGGCGCCGGCAATCGCCGCAATATCCGCGTCGGAAAGCGCCGCCGTCAAATCGATGCCTGTTACGCGGGCACCGAAAGCGTCGTGCAAGGGTTCGAAGTGGAGTTGGCTCATTCATCCTCCAAACTTACTGCCAATCGATCGAGTGTAAACCCATGATCTAATTAATCTTTCGACCGCTGACATTGGCAGGGAATTCACTTTCACCGACGCATCGCACTGGACAACATCGGGACCGGCCCTGAGCAATATACCGCACATGCACAGCCCAGGCTGATTCGCTGTTACGGTAAGAACCCGGAACGCAGGGCATACTACGCCCTTGCACCATGCATGACCGACGATGTGCCGTTTGCGCTGGCGACCACTCGGATCATTCGAATAATCGGGGCAACTAAACATCGAGGCAATTAAACATCGGGTCGATTAAACAAGCTCTTAAACAATCTGGAGGAACTCCTATGCTCACCGGCGTTTACTACTTTCCAACCGACTACGGAATCGATGTCGCCGAGCTTGCGCGCGCGCTCGAGGAACGCGGTTATGACTCGCTCTTCTTTTGCGAACACACGCATATACCGGTGAGCCGCAAAACGCCGTTCCCCGGTGGCGGCGATCTCCCCAAAAAATACGTACACACGCACGATCCGTTCGTCGCACTGTCGTTTGCCGCGGCCGCGACGAGCAGGCTCAAGATCGGAACGGGCATATCCCTGATACCGCAGCGCGATCCGATCATTACGGCCAAATCCGTTGCCAGCCTCGATCAGATGTCTAACGGGCGATTCATCTTCGCGATTGGCGGCGGCTGGAACGTCGACGAAATGGAAAATCATGGCGCCCGCTACGAAACGCGGTTCAAGCTGCTGCGCGAGCGCATGCTGGCAATGAAAGCACTGTGGACGGAGGAAGAAGCGCAGTTTCACGGTGAATTCGTCAATTTTGATCCGGTGTGGATGTACCCGAAACCGAAACAACAGCCGCATCCACCAATCCTCATTGGCGGAGAGACAGACCATACAATCAAGCGTGTGGTCGAATTCGCGGACGGATGGTTCCCACGGCCGCGCCATGGTTGGGAACCCAAAACTGCGGTAACCCGTTTGAACGAAGCGGCCAAGGCAGCCGGGCGTGATCCGGCGACATTATCAATCACCGTATTTGCCGCACCGCCGGACCGCGCCAAGCTGGTGCCCTATCGCGAGGCGGGCATTCATCGAGTGCTGTTCGAGGTCCCGGATGCGAGTCGCGATGAAATCCTGCGGGTGCTCGACAAGAATGCACCGTTGGTTGCGGAGCTTGCTGCGGCATGACGACGAACGTTGCCGTCCCTTAGCAGGGCGATGCGAGCCTGCACCTATGGCGAAGCTGCGCGTGACATCAACTACGGGAATTTTCTTCTGGGACGTAACGATGTATCTGGCACGCAGCCGTGGTGTCGAGCTGTGCGCAGCGCAAACAATTCGAAGAATCGCTCAGTGATCTGACGGGCGAACACGTTGGCCACGGTTATAACTGGATTGCCACGGACATGACGCGCGCTGCGGACCTGCTCCGGAAACAGAAAACAGCTACGGATAATTCAACGAAAGGTGAATGAGTATGGGCGCGGATAAAATCAATCAGATCGTCGAACAGTTCGGTGAGAA
>JBFKXV010000270.1:0-4416 GCA_041637935.1 Burkholderiales bacterium
GCGCTCGGCGATGACGCACGCCATCGGAACCGCACCGCGTGGAATACCAAGAACCAGCGGATTCTGGCCTTTGTAGTCCGACAGTGCCGACGCCAGCTTTTCAGCGGCTTCATTTCGATCCGCAAACACAGTATCTCTTTACCGGGTACTAACTTGCTTTGGCATGAACACCATTTGCCAGGAACTCGTCTTACTACGAATTGGCGTCGCCAGGAAATCTGATCGCTAAAAAACCTTCACGCGCTTGCGCGCCGCGCGGCAATTGCAGCGTCGGCCGACCGTTCGGCGGCCGTCAGCGTGTTGGCAAGCAGCATGGTGATCGTCATCGGGCCGACCCCGCCGGGCACAGGCGTGAGATAGCCTGCTTTTTCCTTCACTTCGTCGAACGCCACGTCGCCGGCCAGCTTGCCGCTCGGCAAGCGGTTCATTCCAACATCGATCACCGCCGCACCGTCCTTGATCATGTCGGCAGTGACCAGACCTGCCTTGCCCACCGCGGCAACCACGATATCGGCGATTTGCGTGAACTGCGACAAGTCGCGCGTTTTCGAAGTGCAAATGGTCACCGTTGCGCTGCGTGCGAGCAGCATCAACGCCATTGGTTTTCCAACGATATTGCTGCGGCCAATGACGACAGCGTTGCTGCCTTCGATCGGCACCTGGTAATGATCCAGTAGTGCCATGACGCCGTTCGGCGTACACGGCGGAAAGTCACTCTCGCCCGTCACCAGGGCACCAACGTTTTGTTTATGGAAACCGTCCACATCCTTGTGCGGCGAAATCGCTTCCAACACCTTTTTGTTATCAACGTGGCCGGGAAGCGGCAGTTGCACCAGGATGCCGTGAATGTGCCGGTCTTCGTTGAGTTCGTCTATTCTTTGCAGAACATCGGCTTCACTGGTTTCGGCCGGGTAGCGAAACACCTCCGAGTGCATGCCAATGTCCTCGCATGCTTTGGCCTTGTTGCGCACATAGATCTGCGACGCTGCATCATCACCGACCAAAACGACCGCGAGACCGGGGCGCAAGCCACGCAAACCGAGTGACTCCACGCGGGAGCGCATTTTCTTGCGCATGATCTCGGAAACAGTACGTCCGTCAATAATTGTTGCAGTCATCACACCTCACGCAAATTGGGAAAAGACGGCGCCCGGCAGGCTGGCCAAAAAAGTCTGGCGCCGCTTGAACTTCAGCTCGCTTTTTCGACTTCGGCGAGCGTCGAATAGAACACCGGGCCATGGCCCATGTCGGATTCGCGCTGGCTGGTCAACGCATTGACATTGACACCGTTCTTCATGCGAGAGCCCTGCAACTGCTTGGGCGCACCGATAACGCCGGGCAACAACCCTTCGACGACATGAGCGTAACCAAAGGTCTCGCCGCGATCGTTATATAGCCGGCACCAATCACCAGTTTCAATACCGCGCGCGCCGGCGTCCGCCGGACTGATTTCGATAGTCGGGCGTGACAGCATTTCCTGCAGCCGCTCGACATGCTGGAAACTGGCACCAATAAAGTAGTGTGTGGCGGCGCTTATCACCTGCAATGGAAAGCGCGAAGCGGCCTGCTTGTTTTCGAGTCCCTCGGTTTCCGCCAGATGCGCCGGCAGCGGGTCAAGTCCGTGCTTTGCCATCGTCTCCGAGTAGATTTCAATCTTGCCAGAAGGTGTTGGCCACTTGCCCGAGTTGACACCACTTCGTCTCGGCGAATCGACAGCGGCGCGGGCCCAGCCCTGCTTCTTGAGCAATTCCATTGTCACGCCCTCGAACAGCGGATTGAACTGCGGATCAATCACCTCCTCGAGCATTTCCTCGTCGGTTTGGGAAAAGCAGTCGTCTTCGTATCCCATACGGCGCGCCAGGCGCCGGAACAGCTCGCCGTTGTCCAGGCTCTCGCCAATCTTTTCGATGGCCGGTTGCGAAAGGCCGAAATAGTAATTGCCGTAGGCGGCCAACAAATCCATTCGCTCGAGCGCCGTATCTGCCGGCAGGAGAATGTCGGCATAGTCAGCACTGTCGGTGAGAAAGGTGTCGTGCACGACGGTGAACAAATCCTCCCGCGACATGCCTTTGCGCGCATCTTGTGTGTCGGGCACGCAATTGGCCGGATCGGCATTCCACACAAACAGTGCACGCACCGGCGGCTGCGCCTCATTCAGCGCTTTGCCAAGCTGGATCATATTGAAGGTTCGCGGCTTGCGCCCCGCCAGCAAGTCGGTTCGCTGGAACTTGGTCATATCGATGGCGCGCATCTCGCCACCAGTGGACATGCACACGCCGCCTTTACCCGCCATGGCCCCGGTAATCGCAGGCAGCAACTTGATCGCGCGCGTCATCGACCCGCCGTTGTCGTGACGCTGAATTCCCCAGTTCACGCGAATAAACGACTTTTTGGTCGATGCGTACATCGAGGCAAGCTTCTCAATGTCATCCGCCGCGACGCCGGTGATGCGCTCGACATAATCCAGCGTGTACTCTGGAAGCCGCTGCTCGATGAGCTTGTCCCAGCCGACCGTATGCGCCTTGAGGAATTCGATGTCGTGCAAGCCGCGGTCGACAATGATCTTCATCATTCCCAGCGCCAGCGCCGCATCGGTTCCCGGCCGCGGCTGGATGTGCCAGTCGGCAAATGCGGTGGTGCGGGTCACGCGCGGGTCGATCGCGATGATCCTGGCGCCGTTAGCGCGCGCTTCATTGATGAACGGCATGGCGTGCACGCCCGTGCTTACCAGGTTGGTGCCCCACAGGATCACCAAGTCCATCCCCGGCAGGTCTTCGATATTGGCATCACCGGCGCGGCCGGTGGTGAACATCTCCGCCGCTGCGCCGGCCGCAGTGCAAATGGTCCGCTCGAGCCGGCATGCACCCATGCGGTTGAAAAACCGTTCGGCCATGCCAAGGAATCCGAGCAGACCCAGCGTTCCTGAATAGGAAAACGGCAGCACCGCGTCAGGGCCGTCTTGCTCAATGATCTGTTTCAGGCGTGTGGCAACTTCATCCAGTGCCTCATCCCAGCTGATGCGCTGCCATTGCGCGCCCGGTCCCTTGGGACCGATGCGGCGGCGCGGGTACATGACGCGCCGCTCGTTATAAACCAGGTCAAGGTAGTTATTGACCTTGTTGCAAAGATAACCGCGTGTGACCGGGTGGGACGGATCACCTCCGACTTCGATCGCGCGTCCCGAGCGCGTGTCGACGGTCACGCGCATCGAGCATGCGTCCGGACAATCGTGCGGGCAGGAAACGTGAACCGTCTTCAAGTGAAGCGCGTCGCGACTTTCGGGTGCCGGTTCCATCTGAGTGACTCCTGTGAAGGAACAGTACTATTTTACTCCGACCGGCTGTGTCAACAGCCGAAAATTGCCACCGCCAATATGAAATTTGGGGCCAGACCGATGCGCGATGTCGGCAGCGCGCCGTGGCGCGGCGACAAGGTCAAACGGGAAATGCGCGGAAAACTAACATCTATGCGTACGGCGGCACGCACCGCACGCTGTCACTATCGACTACCGACAGCGATCCAGGTCCGGCCGGGAAATGCGATTCCCGGCTTCTTCACCGACAGTTGGTCTGCCTGCTGTGCGACCTCGCTGGCATAGGCGGCCCGTTCCTGATTGGACAGTTTTGCGTACAGGCTTGCCAGCGGCCCTGCCATCTCGATGACTTGCTGGAAGTAATCGGTGCCGGAATCGGCTCCCGACCACAACACATCAATTGAGTCGATCGCGATGTCGCGAAAGCTAGCCTCCGACATCACCGCGCGAAGCCGATCAGAATCGGCGAATGCGAAGATACCCGTCTGTCCCGGTTGCGGTTCCGGCAGTTCCATGTACTTCTTCAGCACCATCATCGGCAACGACGCCCACGGGTTATCTTCCGGCCCCGCCCAGCATGTAGTGGCAAAACGAGCGCCGGGTTTCAGTGCCTCGCGAATACGCACAAGACAAGTCACCGGTTGCGGCATGAACATCAGACCCCAGCGCATTGTCGCCGCATCAAACGCCGCGGCAGGCAACTCGAGCTGCTCGCCATCGATGACCCGAAAATCAATCTGCCCGAGCAAACCAGCCGCCTGCGCCTTTTCCTTGGCGATCGCAACCATCTCGGGAACGAAGTCGGTCGCCATCACCTTGCCGCCCGGTCCTACCCGCAATGCCGCGGGGATGGCCGGCTCACCAGTGCCGCAGGCAACATCGAGCACGCGTTGACCCTTGCCCACCCCGGCACGGTCGAGTAACGCATCCGAAACGGCACCAAAAGCGTCTTTTAGTAAGCGATCATGCTTGCGCCACCCGGGCGCCACCGATTGCCACGAACTGAACTCCTTGGCCTTCGCTTCGTCAGCGCTAGTCAAACTTTTTCCTCGCCCGCGGCGGAAAAATACTTGATCATTATTATATTTTTAACCAATAACTTA
>JBFKXV010000271.1:0-4414 GCA_041637935.1 Burkholderiales bacterium
CCTGGGTCGGCGACTACCTGTTTTCCTATGGCCAGGCGCTGGTGGCAGGGTTCACCGTCAATTGCCCTGAGTCATCGGACACAGTGATGACCGACATGCGCGAGATCGGACCAACCTATTACTTTGCGCCACCGCGCGTTTTCGAGAACCTGCTGACACAAGTCATGATCCGGATGGAAGATGCGAGCCGCCTGAAGCGCTGGTTGTTCGACAAGTTCATGGCCGTCGCGCGGCGCTGTGGCGCTGAAATCATGGACGGCAAGCCGGTCGGGGTAGTCAATCGCACCCTCTATGCGATCGGTGATGTCTTGGTCTATGGGCCGCTGCGCAATAACCTCGGCATGAGTCGCATCCGTGTCGCCTACACCGGCGGCGCAGCCATCGGCCCCGACCTGTATCGCTTTTATCGTTCGCTTGGCATCAATCTCAAACAACTTTACGGACAGACCGAAACCGCAGCTTACGTGTGCAAACAACCCAACGGCGAATCGAGACTCGACACCGTCGGTACACCGATGCCGGGGGTAGAAATCAAGATTGCCGACAAGGGCGAAATCCTGGTGAAGAGCCCGGGCATGCTGAAAGAGTATTACAAGGCACCAGAGGCAACTGCCGAAACAATCACAGCGGACGGTTTCTTCAGAACGGGCGATGCCGGATTCCTCGACAACGACGGGCATTTGAAGATCATTGATCGAGCCAAGGACGTTGGCAAGCTCAACAACGGCACCATGTTCGCTCCGCAGTTTCTCGAAAACAAACTGAAGTTTTTCCAGTTCATCAAAGAAGCGGTGTGTTTCGGCGATGGGCGTGACGGCGTCTGCGCCTTCCTCAATATCGAAATGCAGGCGGTCGGTAACTGGGCAGAGCGCAATGGACTGCCCTACTCCGGTTATGTCGATCTGGCCGGCAAGCCCGAGGTGTATGACTTGCTGCAGGAGTGCGTGGACAAGGTTAATGCAGACCTTGCCCGGGAGGAGAGTCTCGCAGGATCGCAGATTCGCCGCTTCCTGATTCTGCACAAGGAACTCGACGCCGACGACGATGAACTCACACGCACTCGCAAAGTGCGGCGCGGCTACGTGGCGGAGAAGTACGCACCGCTGGTCGAAGCGCTTTACGGCAGTACCGACCACTGTGAAATCGAAACCCAGGTCAAGTTCGAGGACGGCCGCAGCGGCGTCATTTCCGCCGACGTGAAGATCCGTGACGTTGAACTGGTTCCGTTTGCCGAGCAACGAAAGGCGGCGTGATGATGCAGGCGAGCACACTCGGCGAACCGATACTGAGCATAGACGAAATCTCGTTGTCGTTCGGCGGAGTTAACGCGCTGTCCGATGTCAGCTTGCACGTGCGCGAGCATGAAATCCTTGCCATCATTGGACCCAACGGTGCAGGCAAGAGCTCCTTGCTCAACGTCATCAACGGCGTCTACCACCCGAGCAAAGGTACCGTCACCTACAAAGGTGCAACCCGAACACAGATGCGCCCTCACGAGGCGGCCAGTCAGGGTATTGCACGAACCTTCCAGAACATTGCGTTGTTCAAGGGCATGACAGTGCTCGACAACATCATGACGGGCCGCACGCTGAAGATGCACGCGGGACTGTTCTGGCAGTGCATATACTTCGGCAAGGCACGCAACGAGGAGATCGAGCATCGCCACAAAGTCGAACAGATCATCGATTTCCTGCAGATCCAGTCCATTCGCAAGACGCCTGTCGGACGGTTGCCCTACGGGCTGCAGAAACGCGTCGAACTGGGCCGGGCATTGGCAGCGGAACCCGATTTGCTGCTGCTCGATGAACCGATGGCAGGAATGAACATCGAGGAAAAAGAGGACATGAGCCGCTTCATCCTTGACGTCAACGACGAGTTCGGTACCACCATAGTGCTGATCGAACACGACATGGGCGTAGTGATGGATCTGTCAGACCGCGTGATCGTACTCGACTACGGTCGCAAGATCGGCGACGGCACACCGGACGAGGTCCGCAGCAACCAGGAAGTGATCGACGCTTATCTGGGCGTGACACATTGAATCAGGCAACGACACCGCATCAATACAACACGGCATCAAGACAAAACAGGGGAGAGCAGATACAAACCGAGCTATGTGATTACCAGCGAGTGCAGCGGGTATTCCGGCAATCAGTTGGGTTTGTGTTTGGAAAATTATGGGTTTCTTTATCGAAGTGCTGATCAGCGGGCTGATGGCGGGCGTTCTCTACTCGCTGGTCGCGCTCGGATTCGTGCTGATTTTCAAGGCATCGGGCGTATTCAATTTCGCGCAAGGCGCCATGGTGTTATTCGCCGCGCTCAGTTTCGTGCGGCTGACAGAATTTCTCCAGGACACGTTTGCACCCATTTTGTTATCGCTGGCGATCACCATCGTTATCATGATTTTGCTGGCGCTGTTGGTCGAACGCCTGGTATTACGGCCGCTGGTCAATCAGCCGCCAATCAGCCTGTTCATGGCCACACTCGGCATTGCCTACTTCCTGGATGGCTTGGGACAATCTATCTGGGGCAGTGACATCTATACACTGGACGTGGGTATCCCCAAGGAACCGTTCCTGGTTTTGGAGTCGGTGTTCGAGGGTGGGGTGTTGCTGTCGAGCGAGGACCTGGTCGCCGCGTTGGTCGCAGGTGTGCTGGTTGCCGGCCTTGCGGTCTTTTTCCAGCGCACCCGTATCGGCCGCGCGCTGCGCGCCGTTGCCGATGATCACCAGGCGGCACAATCGGTCGGCATCCCGCTTAATTACATCTGGGTCATCGTCTGGAGTGTCGCAGGCCTGGTGGCGCTGGTCGCCGGCATCATCTGGGGATCGAAACTCGGCGTGCAGTTCTCACTGTCGCTGATCGCGCTCAAAGCGTTGCCGGTATTGATTCTTGGCGGTTTCGAGTCGGTCCTCGGCGCGATCATTGGCGGTTTGATCATCGGCGCAGGTGAAAAGCTTTCCGAGATCTACCTTGGGCCACTGATCGGCGGCGGCATCGAATATTGGTTCGCTTACGTGCTGGCACTGGTCTTCTTGCTGTTCAGACCGCAGGGGCTGTTCGGTGAAGTGCACATCGATCGAGTCTGAGTAAAAGCAAACCGCGGACAACAATATCTACACGCACCGATATCTACACAATCTGTCATCAGAGCCTGAATTGAAACGTTAGACGAATTATGCTTTACCGAGAAGCCGGACAATTCAAAACCAGTTATGCCGCCGATCAAGCCGCCTTTCCGATTGCACAGGACCGCGTGTTTATCGGCATCTGGCTGCTGATCGGCTTTGTCGCAATTCCGCTGCTGTCAAACGAATATCTGTTTCGCGCCATCTTCATCCCGTTTTTAATCCTGGCGCTGGCGGCACTGGGCCTGAATCTGCTGGTCGGATATTGCGGACAGGTGTCACTTGGTACCGGTGCGTTTATGGCGGTGGGTGCCTATGCCGCCTATAACTTCTGGATCCGCATTCCCGGCCTCAATCCGCTGATCGCCTTCATGCTCGCCGGCGGCGTCGCAACACTGGTCGGCATCGTGTTCGGCATCCCCAGTCTGCGCATCAAGGGCTTTTATCTGGCGGTCGCGACCTTGGCGGCGCAGTTCTTCACGGACTGGGTGTTCGCCCGGATTGGCTGGTTCACCAATTACACGCCGTCGGGTTCGATCGCCGTTCCGCCAATCAGCGTGTTCGGCTTCGAGTTCGATTCGCCGGTGCGCCGATACATGCTGTGTCTGACGATACTGGTGTTGTTCGCCATCGTGGCAAAGAACATCGTGCGCGGGCGCATCGGACGCGCCTGGATGGCAACGCGCGACATGGATGTCGCCGCGGAAATCATCGGTATCCGGCCGATGTACGCAAAGTTGTCCGCCTTTGCGGTCAGTTCCTTCTTCATTGGCGTGGCCGGCGCGCTGTGGGGTTTCGTTCACCTCGGTTCGTGGGAGCCGTTGACCTTCGACATCAATCGCTCCTTCAGCATTCTGTTCATGGTCATTATTGGCGGCCTGGGATCGATACTCGGGGCATTCCTTGGCGCCGCTTTCATCACAGTTCTACCGTTGTTTCTCAATCAGCTGCCGCTCTGGCTCGGCATCGAAATTTCCACGGCAATGATTTCACACATCGAGTTCATGATCTTTGGTGCGCTGATCGTGTTCTTTTTGGCCGTCGAACCGCTCGGACTTGCACGGCTGTGGCGTATCGCCAAGGAGAAGCTGCGCTTGTGGCCGTTCCCTTACTAGCAGTTGCAGCCGCTTTACGAAGTGGCGGATTTTTTTTCCGGCTGGTCGCTGACCGGCTGAGGCGTTTAGGAGGAGAAGTTATGCGTATGATTCTGACACTCAAGATATTGTTGACGGCACTTGCCGCCGCTGGTTCGCTGTTGGCCGTTCCTGCCGCATACGCCGCGGAAC
>JBFKXV010000272.1:0-4405 GCA_041637935.1 Burkholderiales bacterium
CGATCCCGGAAGTTTTGCCGCGTCGGCCACAAGGCGCGGTTTGAGTCCGGCCAGCGCGTCGAGCTTCTCAGTAACGAAAAGGTCGAACGATTTGTCGATGCTGGTGGCATGCTGCAGTTGCGCGTGCTTCAAGTTACGCGTCAGATACAGGTCGTAGGCGCTTCTTTCCATAACAGCGACGCGCACGCCGGCACCGTCCACCTCGTCAATGGTCGCGATGGGCGAACCATCCGGCACCAGAAAGGTGACGGGGATTTCCAGATAGGGAGCGGTAAACGCAATCTCTTTGGCCCGCTGGGGTTCGTTGCCGAGGAAAGCGACGTCCCATACACCGGACTTGCCTGCATCAGCAAGTTTGCCGGGATTTGGAAACACCACAAAAGACACCGGTACTTCGAGCCGTCGCGCCAGTTTGCGCCCGAGATCCGGGGCAATACCATGCGGATCTGAACCCGGTTCGTATTTCGATACCAGCAGAAAGTTCGATGCGTTAATGCCAACACGCAACGTGCCGGTCGGTGCCAGATCGGACCGGGCAAAAGCAGCGCCAGAATGTGCCATGTTCGGAAAACGCCTTGTGATTATTCATTCAGGTGGTTTGCCTCTATCATAATGCCAAAGGCGACACCGGCATAACTAAAACAACGGGGGGATCGGCTATGGACTCTGTGACAGCTGTCGCGGCAGAATCGATTTCGTACTGGCCGCTGGCCGTGCTGGGTATCAGCATGGTCTTCATTGTCGTTGGCATTGCGATACTGCGCATCCACCCTTTCCTGGTGTTGAGCCTTGCCGCGATTCTGACCGGATTGATGACAACCCAGCTGCCCGGTGTGCCGCCGTTGAATCCGCTGGTGCAAGCGGTTGAGCTGTCGATGTCAGAGTTCGGCAGAGCGGCGGGCAATATTGCGTTCGTCATTCTGCTCGCAGCGATCATCGGCATGTGTTTGCTGGAAAGCGGTGCCGCAGACAAGATCGTGCGGCGCTCAATTGCCTTGTTGGGGGAAAAACGTGCGCCGCTGGCATTGCTCGGCAGCGGTTTCTTCCTCTCCATTCCGGTTTTCTTCGATACTGTGTTCTTTCTGTTAATTCCGCTCGCGCGTGCCCTCGCATTACGCACCGGCCGGAATTACGTTCTGTACGTGCTGGCAATTTGTACCGGTGGTGTGATCACGCACGTTCTGGTTGCACCAACACCGGGGCCGCTGTTGGTTGCCGAAACGCTTCAGCCACTGGGTCTGGATCTGGGCACGTCGATGGTGGCGGGCATACTGTGCGGCATCGTTCCCGCGGTTGCCATGCTCTACCTTGCGGGTTGGCTCGACATCAAGGCCTCAGTCCCGCTGCGCGAAACGCCAGGCGCACCGCTGACGGAGCTGCAAGCAATCGTCGACAAGCAGGAAAGCGAATTACCGCCATTCATGTTGTCGATCCTGCCCGTCCTGCTGCCGGTGTTGATGATAGCTGCTGCCTCGTTCATGGGGCTCGCGCAAACCAGCCTGCCGTCGGTGGTGTCACTGTTCGGCGGTGAAGACGCGTTCGGGACGATCAAAAAGTACATCGATTTCATCGGCAACAAGAATGTCGCGATGCTGACCGGCACCGCCTTGGCTATCTATATTCTGGTGCGCCAGAAAAATCTCGGTTTGCACACGGTCAGTGACGCGATGGGGCCACCGCTGGAGACCGCCGGCGTGATTATTCTGATTACGGCGGCGGGCGGCGCGTTCGGCGCAATGATTCGGCATTCCGGTGTTGGTGACGTGATCAAGGCACTAGCTGAAGGCTACGGCGTCAATTACGTGTTGCTGGCGTGGATAGTTGCTGCCGTCATACGCGTGGCTCAGGGCTCAGGAACAGTCGCAATGATCACCGCGGCCGGTTTGATGCTGGCGATCCTCGGTGATGGTGAAGTGCTGACGGTTCACCCCGTGTACATTTTCCTGGCGATTGGTTTCGGTGCACTGTTTTGTTCGTGGATGAATGACAGCGGCTTCTGGGTGGTGGGCAAACTGTCCGGCTTCACCGAGGCAGAGACGCTCAAGACGTGGACGGTACTCACCATTTTTATCTCGGTCATTGGTCTGATCGAGGTGCTGTTGTTGTCGTGGGTATTGCCGCTGAAATAATGCAGCCGATAAAAGAACTGTCGTTGTTACTCCATCGGTTATGTTGCGCAGAAGCCGCTACGCTGATTGCGGTCTTTGAGTAGGATCATTACAAAATGAGTTCACATAGATACACGGGCGGGTGCGACTGCGGAAATATTTCTGTCGACATGGAACTGACGGTTGATCCGGCGTCGTATCAGCCAAGAGCATGCGACTGCAGTTTTTGCCGCAAACACGGTGCGGCGTACGTGACCGACGCCAATGGCAAGGTCGCGTTTTCGGTGAAACACAAGTCGGAGCTCAGAAAGCACCGCAACGGCAGCGAGTTGGCAGATTTTCTGATCTGCAAGCGTTGCGGCGTGTTGATCGGCGGCTTGTATCAGGATGGGGCGGAACGCTACGCGACGATCAACGTCAACGCCCTTGACGACAACGAGGGCTTTGCGCAGCCGGTGCCGGTTTCGCCGAAAACCCTGAGCCCCGAGCAAAAGACCAGCCGCTGGCGGGAACTTTGGTTCTCGGACGTGACCATCAACGAAGCAGGTAAGTAATCGGCAACGATTGCAACGCGGGTTGATCAGCCTTCGAGAGAACGCTTGCGAAGTCGCCGCATACCCGCTAACCAGCGATCGATGTCGTCACCTTTGCGACGCACGTAGTTCTCGACTTCCGGATGCGGAAGAATGTAGAAGCGTTCAGCGCGAAGACCTTCCACCACCACCTGCGCCAGATCGTCGGCTTCGATAATACCGTCGGTTTGCCCGTCGCCTAGGCTGCGCGGTGCCATGGCAGTGTTGACTCCCTGCGGGCATAACACCGAGACCTTGATGCCGTCATCACCGTGCCTGATGGCAATGAATTCTGCGAGCTTCACCGCCGCCGCCTTGGTGACGGTGTAAGGCCCGGAGCCGATTGCCGCCAATAAGCCCGCGGCAGACGCGGTGTTTAACAGGTAGCCGTCGCCGCGTTCGACCATCGCCGGCAGCACCGCGCGCGCAGCGTAAATATGCGACATCACATGTAGATCCCACAGGCGTTGCCATTCTATGTTGGCGGCGTCGATCAAAACGCCTTCGCTAACAGCGCCGGCATTGGAACAGAACAGGTCGATAGGCCCGTGCTGCTTCCGGGTGTGCGCGACCAGTTCGATGATTTGCTGCTCGTCAGTCACGTCGCAGGCGACGCCGTCACAGCCCAATTGCCCGGCAGCGGCTTTGGTCGCTGCCTCGTTCAGATCGGCGAGCACGACGGCGCGGGCGCCCTCGGCCAGAAAAGCGCTTGCCATGGCGCGGCCGATTCCGCCGCTCCCACCGGTGATAACGGCTATCTTGTCATTTAGTTCCATGATTCAGTCACACTTGCTTCTGGATGTCAGTAAACCTGCACCAGCATCGATGCACTCCGATCATTATGCAACATGTCGACTCGCACCGACGCTGTGTGAGTTGTTGTTTTTTCGGCAGTGTAATATTTGGGGCGAGCTGCGCAGCCCCGCCAGACGCTCACAGATAGAGCCAAAAAACACTCCGCCATGACAACCTCGCTATCTTGCCGCATCAAACTGCCGAAAGGATTTCGGCACAACGATGTGTTTGCTTTCCACCGGCGCGATAGCGAACAGATTGCCGAACGTATCAACGGCAAAGTATTGCAGAAAGGTCTTGTATGGCAAGGCTGCCCATCGTTATTGACATTGCGTTTCAGCGCTGCGAGCGTCGCTGTCAATCTGGCGATCGACGGTCGCGTTAACGGTGACACTAAACAGTGCTTGAAAAAGATGGCGCAGCGCATGCTCGGGTTGACCCAACGTGTTGAGGTGTTCGAGAAAGCGTACCGGGAGCATCCGCTAATCGGCCCGCTACTACAGCGCAACAGTGGTCTGCGCGTGCCTCTCGCGGCGACTCCGTTCGAAGCACTCACCTGGGCGATTACCGGACAGCAGATCAGTGTCAGCGCCGCCGTTTCAGTAAGGAGAATACTCATACAGGCCGCAGGCTTGCGGCACTCCAGCGGTTTGTGGTGTTTTCCCGCGTCTGGGCAGATCGCAAGAATGACCGAGGCAAAACTGCGCCATCTCGGCTTTTCGAAGACCAAGGCCAGTACGCTGATTGAACTGAGCGAACAAATCGAAACAGGACATTTACCGCTACAGGACTGGATTGACGCGCCGCCAGAGGAAGAGATCCGCGATCGACTGCTGGCTATTCGTGGCATCGGGCCGTGGACCGTCAGTTATGCCCTGCTGCGCGGGTTCGGCTGCCTCGACGGTTCACTGCATGGCGACGTCGCGGTGC
>JBFKXV010000273.1:0-4383 GCA_041637935.1 Burkholderiales bacterium
CAAACCACCACCCTGGCTTCAATCCGGTAAGCATCGGCAAGCTCGGCGTGCGTTCCGACGAAATCGGCAATCACGTTGACGCGCTGCTCTTCGACTCCGAGTGCGGAGACTTTGGTAAATGCATATGGTTCAACGACGCGAACCTTTGCTTGCAGCGGCTCATCACCGCCCCAGCCTTCTATCAGTACTTGCATGCCCGGCTTGATCTTGACCGCCTCGGTCGACAGGAAGTCAATGACGATTTCGAGATCTTCAGCATCACCGACAACGAGCAACTGTTCACCGGCGGCGACGACCCGCTCGCTCTTCTCGGGAATGCGTAAGACTCTGCCCGACACGGGTGACTCGAGTTTGACCGCTGCGCGGCTGCCAGGCTTGGCGGAGATGGCCAGCTGCGCGGCCTGCGCGGCACGCAACTCGGCCGCCGCTGCCCGTGCCCGGAAGCGTGCAGCATCCAGTGCATTGGAGCTGGTGATCTCGGCGACGACGGCTTTTTCAGCCGCCTGCGGCGAAACGAAACCGTCGCGCACCAGCTTGGCAACGCGATTTCGCTCACGCAATGCCTGCTCGTGTTCGGTTTCTGCGCGCCGCACCTGTTCGTCTGCGGCTTTCTTGAGCGCCTGTGCGGAGGCGATGCGTGCAATCTGCTCGTCACGCTCTCGTGCCGATAGCGGCAGCGGCCAGACTTGCGCAACGACCTGTCCTTGTTTTACCGGATCGCCCTCATGCAATTCGATGCGACTCACGCGGCCGGCCACCGGCGCACTGACAACGAAACGGTCATGGGCGCGTGTTTCGCCGTCTTCATCCACCGTGACTATCATCGGACCGATCGTGACGAGGGCAATATCTACTTCTACAGGCGCTGGCACGAACAGATAGGCGATGCCGGCCGCCGCCGCAACCAGAACGAATACGTAGATGATTTTTTTTGCTTTTGGTTTCATGCCCGGTGGTTACTCCCTCGTTTTAAGCACGGCGATAAGATCAAGTTCGTTCAGGCGTCTTGCAACCACTGCCCCCGAAACAGCTGCTGCCACCAGCACAACAACCAGCGACAGGCTAAACGTGCTCGAGGTGAACACAAGCGGCATGCGATAAAACTCGGTGTCGAGTTGAAGCGAAAGTAGCCAGCTTAGGAGAATCCCGAAGGAGAATCCCATCGGAATGGCAGCTAGCGTCAACACCGCCTGCTCGCCGAGCAGAATCGTAGAGACTTCGCGCCGCGTAAAACCCAGAACCCGTAACGAGGCCAACTCGTTGCCGCGTTCCGACAGTGCGATGCGCGCACCATTGTAGACAACGCCAAAGGCGATGATGCAGGCGAAAACGATGTTGATCAATGTCGCCGTCACAACGCTGCGGTCGAGGATCTCTTGAAAACTTTTCAGCAGTGCCTCGCGAAATGCAACACCACCGACCGCCGGAAGATTTTTCAAAGATGCGTACAGATCGCCCGCGTGTTGTTCGTCAATTGCCAGGTATGCACCGGAGATCGAAGGCCCTTCACGCATTACGCGGTTCAGTGCGGAGATCTCCATGTATGCGCCGAGGCCGATCAGTTCGTCGACGAGGCGGCTGATTTGAATCGAACGAACCGGGCGCGTGCCTTCGAGAACTTCGACTTGCAGCGTATCGCCGGCATTCACACTGAGTACCTCGGCCAATTTGCGCGACACCACCAGGCCATCCGGGGGCAGATCGACTGTGCGGCCTTCGGCGTCGACCAGGCGTCGCAAACGAGAGCCATGCTCGATGCCGATGATCTCGGCACGTTTTGACCGATGCGCGCTGCGGAAGCGAACCGGCACCGAACGAAACGGCTCGGCGTAGAGCACACCTGGAAGCCGGCCGACTTCGAGCCGGGCACTAGCTGATGCGGGTTCGTTGAACACAATCAGCACATCTTCACGCTGCACCTCTTCGAACTGCATGTGCATCAGGTGTGATATCGATGCCAGCAGGAAGCCGCCCACCAACAGGATTCCGGCGGCGCAGGCGATGCCAAATGTTGACATAAAGGAATGCCAGCGGCGCCTGAGCAGGTGGCGTCCAATCATGCGCCCCGATGCCGGCAGTATTCTGTTCAGCCCGCTGCGCTCGAGCACAGTCTCGCGATAGGTGGGCGGCGGTTCGGGGCGCATTGCGACCGCAGGCGGCAGCAGCGCTGCACGGCGTACCGCTGACAATGCTCCGGCGGTGGCGGCAGCCAGGCTTACCATGACGCCGATGGCAATGACTTCGGGTGTGACCGCGAAGGGCAGTGCGGGGAATCGGTAATAGTGCTGGTACACCGTGGTCAGTTGTGCACCGAGATATAGCCCCACCGCGGCGCCGATGACAACACCTGACAGGACGGTAATCGCTGCCAGTTTCAAATAGTGCATTCCGACGTCGAAGTTGCTGTAGCCAAACGCTTTCAGCAATCCGATCTCGGTTCTTTGCAGCGCCACCAACCGCGACAGCACGATATTCAGCAGAAATGCGGCTACGCCGAGAAAAATGGCGGGAAGGTAGGTTGACGAGATGCGATTCTGTGCAATTTCATCCGAGATGAAGCGATGTGAGAGTTGCTCGTCGCGGCCGTAGGCACCGAGACCGCCGTAGCGTGTCAGCATGTCGTCGAGCCGCGCGATCACGTCTGCCTCCCTGGCGCCCGCAGACAACGTCAGCGCAACATCGTTGAATGCGCCTTCCATATTGAATGCGGAGGCCAGCGCCGTTTCGCCCATCCACAGCACACCAAAGCGGCGGTTGTCAGGGAAAATGGTGCCGCCGCCGGCTTCGTAGATGTATTCGGGCGACAAACCGATGCCGACAATGGTGAGCTTTTGCCAGCGACCGTTGATGACTGCACCGAGCGTGTCGCCGAGCTCGAGATCGTTGGCGGTTGCAAACGCTTTGCTGGCGATGACTTCGTCAGGCCGCTCCGGTTCCACATAGCGGCCGCGGGTCAGATGTACATCGTTGATCATCGGCGCGCGCCGTTCCGGAACCGCCACCAGTCGGCCGGAAGCCGGCTCGTCCAGTCCGGGTACATCGAGCGTGACGCCCATCACGACGCGAGCGCGAACTCCGGCTACGCCTTCGATTTCGGCAATCCGCCTGGTCAGACTCAGCGGGGCGCGCTTGAGTTGCGCGAATACGTTGGCGAAACGGTAAGATTGATAGTACTCGGCCTGCGCAATGCGCAGTGAGTCGTAGGTGCAGCGCATCGAAACAAACGAGGCAACACCACACATCACCACCAGCGCTGTGGCAACCAATTGTCCGCGCAGATGCCAGATATCGCGAATGACCATCCGATCGCGTGTTTTCACCAGCTCAGCTCCGCGGGAGAGAGTTTGCGTTCGTTGCGTTTGATCTCGACGATTTGCCCGCTACTCATGCGCACTACGCGGTCGGCCATGTCGGCAATAGACGCGTTATGCGTTATCACGGCGATGGTGGTGTGCAGTTCGCGATTGACGCGTGCGAGCACTTCGAGCACCAGTTTGCCAGTGCTGTAGTCCAGTGCGCCGGTGGGCTCATCGCACAACAGTACATCGGGGCGCTTGGCCACGGCGCGGGCGATGGCCACGCGTTGCTGCTCGCCGCCTGATAATTGTGCCGGGAAATGATGCATCCGCTGTTCCAGCCCGACCAGCCCGAGGGCGTCCTTCGGATCCATTGGATCCTCTGCAATTTCGGTGACGAGCGATACGTTCTCCAGCGCGGTGAGGCTGGGGATGAGGTTATAGAACTGGAAAACAAAACCAACATGCTCGCGGCGGAACTCGGTGAGCTCTGTTTCGCTCGCCGTTGTTAGCGTGTGATGCAGATACTGAACATGGCCACTAGTTGGCACGTCGAGGCCGCCAAGAATATTGAGTAAAGTCGACTTGCCGCTGCCCGATGCACCGAGCAGAACGACCAGTTCGCCCGCATACAGTTCGAGGTCGACGCCGCGCAGCGCGTGGACCGCTACATCGCCCATCTGATAGACCTTGGAAATGTGGTCGACGTGAAAAACCGCCTCGCCTTCGTTGATGTTGGTCGCTTCAATCATGATCGGTTTGCTGTGAGTCGGCTGATGCCTTCTGGAATCTAGCCGAACATCACAGGGTGGGCATTGACATGAATCAGTTTACGATGGCCGTACACGGGCTGGTCAAGCTGCCGCTGGCCGGTTCACGGTCAATTCCGGTCCGGCCAGCTGGATTAAACTAACCGGATCGACGCTTCACCAGTCTGTTGTTGGCTATGCGTCGATGTGCTCAACAAGTTGCCTGGTTCTTATGTCTTCTGTCACCGAGTCCATGTCTCCTGAATCGGATTTCGATTCCGGCGTTCACGGCGCAGGTCAAAATGTCGTTTCACTGTCAGACGTGCGTTTTGCCTGGA
>JBFKXV010000274.1:0-4356 GCA_041637935.1 Burkholderiales bacterium
GGGTATCCGACGATGCCGTCCTCCAGCGGGAATGGTGCCTGATAGTATTTGCCGTCGAGGCGTAACGAGTCCTGTTTCCAGCAGTCCATCACCATGTTGACGCGCTCTTCGAATATCTGACGGTTGCGCTCGTCGTCACTGCCGCCGTCCGACAACGCGGCGCGTGTCTCCGTGAACTGGCCCAGCGTGTTGGTCCAGCGTGACTGGTAGCCGCGCGCAAAACCGACGAAGTAACGTCCACGGGTGATGTGATCCAGAATGGCGGTCTCTTCCGCGACGCGGATCGGGTCTTGTGTGGCCATCACATAGCCGAGCGCACCAATGTTGATCTTGTCGAACTGCGCCGCCCACCATGCATTCAGAATCCCCGGATTGGGGCCGACCTCGTAGCCCTCCGAGTGCAAGTGGTGTTCGATGGTGCTGGCGCCCCAGACGCCGAGTTCTTCGGCCGCACGAATAATGTCGATCCAGTCATGCAGCGCACGGTTGTATGCTTCCTTGTCGCGTCCCAACGGACGCTTGCGCTTGCGGTCCTCCTCGTCCTCGGCGGGAAGCATGGGATAGAGCTGAAGTATGACTTTCGGTGGCGCCATGATGATCGTCCTCCGTGTGGTTCGACAGGCATTTCCTGATTCTCTGCGAGCTTAGCTGGCGGGGTGTGTGACGCTCCAATACTGGTTGCTTATGGCGGCCATCACGATCCACGATAGCGTTTGAATTCAACCGGCTGCAATTGCCTACGAAGGAGCAGGCAGGGGTGGTATCGACTTTAACTGGGCTTCCAGCATCGAAATGAAATGTTCGGCTGCGGCGTTGAGTGTGCGCCTTGGCGAACGCAGTTCATAGAGTTCGGTAGACAGCACCGGCGTTTCGATCGGGTTGATGCTGAAGCGGAGCGAATCGAATTCATTGATCAGAGCGACGGTTGGCAATATGGTCGACCATTCTGAATGCGCTACGAACTGCAGTGTGGCACTTTGACCGTCGATTTCGAGTGTACTTACCGGCTGGAAGTCACCGCGTTCGATGTAATGGTCCAGCGTATGGCGCAGAAAGTGGTTGGGGGAAGGCAGTACCAGCTTGAGGTTCTCGATCTCGCCGAGCCGGCATGGCGAGAATGGCGTTCGCCCACTGTTACGCGCCGACACGAGAACCAGCCGGTCAGTCACCAGTAGCCGCAGCGTCAGCCCGAGCGTTGCCGCCGGCCGGTTGCAGACTGCGAAATCGACCGCGTCAGAAAGCACCCACTCAGCCAGTGTGCCGCTCAGTCCTTCGACGATGCGCACCGCAACATTCGGGTAAGTTGCTGTGTAACGCGCCAGCACTTGCGGCAGCGGCCCATGGCAGATCGATGGCATGATGCCGGCAGTGATGGAACCGGCGACGGCTCCGCTAAAGGCATGCATCTCGTCGCCGACCGACTCGAGACGCTGCAGCAGGTCCTGGCAGATGCCGTAAAAATGCCGGCCCGCCGGCGTCGGAGTGACACCCTGTGCGGAACGTTCAAACAGTTTGACTTGCAACTCGTCCTCGATTTGTTGGATGTGCACCGTCAGTGCCGGTTGTGCGATGTGTTCGCGCTCCGCGGCACGGGTAATGCTGCCGGCTTCGTAAGCGGCAACGAAAAGGCGCATTTTCCGAATGTCGAGCATCTCGATCCCGCTAGATTGGCTCAAGCGCCAAGATAAGCGTGCACCAGTTGTTCATCGGCCAGAAACTTTTCCCACTCGCCTTGGCCGACCTGGTGCGCGATCCGGCCAACCGACAAAACGTAGGCGCGGTCGGTTACCTCGGCCGCCAACGCGACATTTTGTTCTACCAGCAAAATGCCCATGCCGCGTTCGCGTAGCGTGCCGATGGTGTTCATGATCTGTCTGACGATCAGCGGTGAAAGACCGGTGGAAGGTTCGTCAAGGATGAGCAACTGCGGCTGCAGCAGCAAGGCGCGCGCCAGCGCCACCATTTGTTGTTCGCCGCCGCTCATCAGTTCGACCGCGTCATCGAGCCGCTCACGCAGAAACGGGAACAGTCCCAGAACATCTCCCTCACCGAAGCGGATTTCCTTGTCGTGTGTTGTGCGGGCACCGAGTTGTCCGAGTGTCAGATGCTGCCGTACCGTCATCGAACCGAACAGATGACGTCCTTCGAGCACTGCGCCGATGCCGAGGCGCACGCGTTGGTGTGGCGGGACATGCGTGATGTCAACTCCGTGGTGCTTGATGTGTCCGGCGCGCGCCGGCACCAGCCCGCACAATGCCGCCACCAAAGTGCTTTTTCCTGCGCCATTGGCTCCGATCACCGCGACGGTTTCGTTTGCCTCGACGTGTAATGACACACTATTGAGCACGCTCACATCGCCATAGCCGGCTTCGAGTCCGTCGACTTCAATCATTGCTTCGTTTGTTGCTTCGACATTGTGATTACAGCGCGGTCAAACGCCCAGATAAGCCTGGCGCACCGCCTGATCCTGTTTGATCTGTGCCATTGTGCCCGATGCGATGATCGAACCGAAGCACAGCACGTGGACCTCGCTTGCGACGTCCACCAAATCCATGTCGTGCGACACCAACAGAATTGTCATGCCCTCGCGGTTGAGTCGTTGCAGCGCGGCGCGCATCTGCTCGATTTCCGTACTGTTCAGTCCCGATGATGGTTCGTCGAGCAGAAGCAGGCGCGGTTGGCTGACCCAGGCGCGGGCCAGTTCGACCAGACGTTGCATTCCCGCCGTTACTTTTCCGGCAGGCCGATCCATCACTTCTTGCAGTCCGAACCGCTCACCCGCTTGCACGGCCTGTGCGCGCATGCCCTCGATCTCGCCTCTCGAGCGTGGTGTACGCAGCATGTTGCCGAACGGGCCCGAGTGCAAATGCTGGTAGTAGCCGATCATCAGATTCTCGCGCACGCTGAGTTTGCCGAACACTTTTGGCGTCTGGAATGTGCGCACCAGGCCCGCCGTACTGCGGGCGCGTACGCTGTCACGCGTGATGTCGCGTCCATCAAACAGGATCGACCCGCTCTGCGCCATGAGGAAGCCGGATACGATGTTGAACAAAGTGCTCTTGCCGGCACCGTTCGGCCCGATCAATCCGGTCAACGTGCCGGCAGCAACCTCGAATTCGACGCCGTCCAAAACCTGTAATCCACCGAACCGGTGCGAGATATGCGATATCCTCAACAAGCCGGTGCCGTCTGTTGCAGCCGCGTTCTTGCTTGAAACTTCGTCTTTGTTCGCAACTGCGCTCATGGCGATCCGCCATTCAGGCCGCGCTTTGCCGTCCGCCGCTGCCACCAGTGACCGATCGCGCCGCCAAAACCCTCGGGAAGCAGAATCACCGCAGCGATCAGCGCCGCAGCGAAAACGAACGCGTGAATGTCGCCAAGACGGCTCAGCCACTGCGGCAGGATGGTGATGAACAGTGCGCCCAGCACCGGCCCCCAAACCGTGTAAACACCGCCGAGCACGGCGAGCAATAGAAAACTGATTGCACGGTCGATGGCAAAGCTGTCGACGCTGACGAAAGTTACATAGTGAGCAAACAAGCTTCCCGCCAGTGAACCGAGTGCCGCACTGAGCATGAACATCTGCACTTTGAGTTTGTGGATATCAACGCCGAGAACCGCGGCCGCGTCGGGCTCATCGCGCATGGCGCGAAGCGCAAGTCCATTGCGCGAGTGCAACAGGTTGTAATGCAACAGCAGCAATACGAAAGCAATCGGCCAGACAAGAAAATAAAAGCGTGCCGGCGTATCGAAAGCAAACCCGAATGGTTCAATGAACGGTATGCCGCCGATGCCGAGCGTCCCGCCGGTGACGCCATCCCACTCCAGAAACAGTACCTGCCCGATGATGCCCAGCGCCAATGTGGCCAGCGCGAGAAAGTATCCGGAAAGGCGCAGAATCGGCCAGCCGACGATTGCGGCAATCGTCATGCTGAGGCCGATACCGGCTGCTATGCCGACCGCGCTGGGAAAACCTTTGTTCGCGCAGAACCACGCTACGCTGTACGCCCCGATGCCGTAAAAGACACTTTGTGCGAGGTTGACGATGCCGCACTGGCCGAGCAGAAAAGCAACGCCGAGCCCGGCAATCGAATACAAGCCGGCGAAGACGAGCAGATCGACCATGTGGCGCGTTGCGACCAACGGGAATGCGGCCCATAGCACCAGCGGCACAAGCCAGAGCAGTGTGCGGCGTAGTTTCGTCGTATGCGTTGCAGACGGCACGCTAGCCACCTTTTCGCAGCCGCCGTCCGAGCAATCCGTTTGGCATGACGATCATGATAATGATGAGGATCACCATCGCGACAACGTCCTTGTAACCGGACGAGATGGTGACAATGGCAATCGATTCGAGCA
>JBFKXV010000275.1:0-4320 GCA_041637935.1 Burkholderiales bacterium
ACTGACTAATGTATGAGTTGCTGAAAACAATCAATCAACCCTCGGAGTTGCGCGCGCTCGAGCGCAAACAGCTGCCGCGGTTGGCTGACGAACTGCGCGAGTATCTGGTCGACACGGTGTCCAAGACCGGTGGCCACCTGTCGTCGAATCTTGGCACGGTCGAACTGACCATTGCATTGCACTACGTCTTTGACACGCCGCACGACCGGCTGGTTTGGGATGTCGGTCACCAGACCTATTCACACAAGATTCTCACCGGCCGCCGCGAGCAGATGTCAACGCTGCGCCAGTATCACGGCCTGGCTGGATTTCCAAGGCGTGAGGAGAGTGAATACGACACTTTCGGCACCGCCCACTCGAGCACCTCAATCAGCGCTGCTCTCGGCATGGCGGTAGCGGCGCGTAGCCGCGGCGAAGACCGGCGTATCGTCGCTGTCATCGGCGATGGTGCAATGACGGCCGGAATGGCTTTCGAAGCGCTGAACAATGCCGGTGCGATGGACGCCAACCTGCTGGTCATCCTCAATGACAACGACATGTCCATTTCCGAGAATGTCGGGGCGCTCAACAACTACCTGGCCCGGCTGCTGTCCGGACGCTTCTACTCCGCCGCCCGCCGCGCCAGCGAGAAAGTCCTGGGCCGCATGCCGCCGGTGCTGGAACTCGCCCGTAGGGCCGAGGAGCATATGAAAGGCATGGTCATGCCGGGAACCCTGTTCGAGGAGTTCGGTTTCAATTACATCGGGCCGATTGACGGACATGATCTGGACGTATTGGTGGCGACACTGACGAATTTGCGCAAGCTCGACGGGCCGCAGTTTTTGCATGTCGTCACGCAAAAGGGCAAGGGTTACCAGCCGGCCGAGGACGACGCGATCCTCTACCACGGCGTCGGCAAGTTCGCGCCGCCCGAAGGAATCGTTTCCAAGCCAGCCGGCAAGCCGGCCTATACCCATATTTTTGGCGACTGGCTGTGCGATATGGCGGCTCGCGACGAGCGCTTGATTGCGATTACGCCAGCGATGCGTGAAGGCTCGGGTCTGGTGCGTTTTTCCCAGGAGTACGCCGAGCGCTATTTCGACGTCGGCATCGCCGAGCAGCACGCTGTTACCTTTGCCGCAGGGCTTGCGGCCGAGGGGATGAAGCCGGTCGTTGCAATTTATTCGACATTCCTGCAGCGAGCCTACGATCAGCTGATTCACGACATTTGTATCCAGAATCTCGATGTCACGTTTGCCATTGACCGTGCCGGCCTGGTTGGCGCTGACGGCCCGACACATCACGGCAGCTTTGATCTGTCCTACCTGCGCTGCCTGCCCAATATGGTGGTGATGACGCCCGCGGACGAGAATGAGTGCCGCCAACTGTTGTACACCGGGTTCGAGCACGAGGGCCCGTCCGCGGTGCGCTATCCGCGCGGAAGCGGGCCCGGGGCTTCCGTGCAGCAGGAAATGATTGCCCTTCCCATCGGAACCGGCGAAGTGCGCCGCCAGGGCAAGCACATCGCCATCCTCGCGTTTGGTGCGCCACTGACGGCGGCGCTGCAGGCCGCCGAGGAACTGAACGCCACGGTGGCCAATATGCGCTTCGTAAAGCCACTCGACGAAGAGCTGGTGCGCAAATTGGCGGATGGGCATGAGGTGCTTGTTACGGTAGAAGAAAACGTGGTCTCAGGCGGAGCAGGCAGCGGCGTGCTGGAAGTGCTGGAACGGTTGCAGAAACCCGCCAGGGTGCTGCAACTCGGCTTGCCGGATCGTTTTGTCGGACATGGAGATCCACCCAGCCTGATCACCGAATGCGGCTTGGACGCAGCCGGGATCCTGCGCTCGATCAAGGATTATATTAACTGACTAGTTTACTCGGGTATTGCCGGTGACTATAATAATGAGGCGTCCCAAATGAACCCGACAACACCATGAACTCTCCCGAAACCGTTGCCATACCAGACGTCCAGAACAGCGAAGACACGCGCCGTCTGGCCATCGACAAGGTCGGAATCAAGGCGATCCGCCACCCGGTGCGGGTCGCTGACAAGGACGATGGCGTCCAGCATACGATTGCGACGTTTAATATGTACGTCGAGCTGCCGCATAATTTCAAGGGCACGCATATGTCGCGTTTCGTGGAGATTCTCAACGCGCATGAACGCGAGATCTCGGTCGAATCGTTCGAGACGATGCTGCGCGAGATGGTCGAGCGGCTCGAAGCTGAATCGGGCCATATCGAAATGGTGTTCCCCTATTTCATCGACAAGGCCGCGCCGGTCTCGGGTGTGCGCAGCCTGATGGACTATGAGGTCTCCTTCACCGGGGAAATCAAGGACGGACAATATTCACTGCTGATGAAAGTGGTGATCCCGGTCACCAGCCTGTGTCCGTGTTCCAAGGGCATATCCGATTATGGCGCCCACAATCAGCGCTCGCATGTCACCATCAGCGCGAAGACCAACAGCCATGTCTGGATTGAGGAGTTGGTGCGCATGGCGGAGGAACAGGCATCTTGCGAACTGTATGGCTTGCTAAAGCGGCCCGATGAAAAGTACGTAACGGAGCGCGCTTACGACAATCCAAAGTTTGTCGAGGACATGGTTCGCGACGTCGCCACCGCGCTCAACGCTGACCCGCGCATCGACGCGTATGTTGTGGAATCGGAAAATTTCGAGTCGATCCACAACCATTCGGCGTACGCGCTGATCGAGAAAGACAAGCTGCGCGACAACTGACCGTTTACAGGTCAGGTCAAGTTACTAGCAGGCAGGTAAGGAAACGGCGCTAGCGAGGCACACCGTGTGTGTCGTGCATTATTTTGCGAGTTAGTAGCGTTTGGTCAGAGTTAACGTGTCACCGTTACGCTGCATATTGAGCCGGCTGAGGAAACTCATACCTAGCAGCACCACGGGAAGGTCCAGGCTCGCGTGCACCAGTCCGGCAACGTTGTGCAGCACGATGTCGCCTACCTGCACCTTGTTCAGTTGTACCCGGTACACGACTGCGACGCCATTGGCGGTGTTGGCGTAACCTTTTTCCCCTGACAGATAATCGATACCGGCACGCCGGGCATCTTCGGGTCCCATCGAGATCATCGAAGCGCCGGTATCGACTATGAGCCGAACAGTGGCGCCATTGATCGTGCCGGTAGTGAAGAAGTGTCCCTGTGCGTTTGACACCAGCGTGACGCTGGCGCGATCAGCTGCGACCGGTGGGGCATAAGCCTGGTCGCCGAGGCGCAGTGCAAGTCGTTCGCCATCGACTTCGACGATCGCCTCATCACCCGTAACGGCGAGCAGTTTGACGCCGCCATGGCCAGTCTGGCCGACGCGCATCATTTTTGGTCGTGCCCCGTCGATCACCAGAATTGCCGTGTTCTCGGCCACCCCGACCAGTTTGACATCGGTCGCCAAGGCTGGCGGCGTGAGGCCGCCGTAAACAAATGCAAGCAGTGCGGCGAGCAGGGTAGGCAATCTCGTTTTGGATGACCCGACCATACCGCCTAGTCCCGGAAGTTGGTGAACTGCAACGGGTAGTCCTTTACTTGCTCTTTGACCATGGTGATCGCTTCCTGCAAGTTGTCTTTCTTGCCGCCGGAAACGCGCACTGTTTCGCCCTGAATCGATCCCTGCAGCTTCAATTTGCTGTCCTTGATCATCTTCACGATGCGCTTGGCGAGTTCCTTTTCGACTCCGGACCGTACCGTGATCACTTGTTTGACCTTGTCGCCACTGACCTTGTCGATCTTTCCTCTCGACAGGCTGCGTACATCGACACCGCGCTTGGCCATTTTGCCGATCAATACGTCGTACACCTGTCCGAGTTTGAATTCGTCATCAGCGAACACGGTCAGCTGGCTGCCATCAGCGTCCTCGACGCGTGCGTCGGAGCCCTTGAAGTCGTAGCGGTTGCCGACCTCTCTGTTGGCCTGATCAACGGCATTTCGTAACTCGACTTTGTCGACTTCCGAAACGATGTCGAAGCTGGGCATAATGGATTCCTCCTCAGTCCCGATCACGGGCAATTAGGGCCGGATGAGCTGCCGGGCATAATGGGTCGGCGCGCAAGACGTTCCCGATAATCGTACCAGCGCGAAAATCGTACCAGCTCAGCGCAATCGAACCGTGAATGCTTGTGCCGGCAGGCCGGTGCCATCGTCGAATTCCGCCGCGGCCTCGATCGCGCGGCGGGCGATTCTGGATGCTGACATGCCCTTACGGTCATAGTCGGCCCAAAGTGCGCCGAGCGCGTAGTCGCTGCCGCTGCCGTAAGCGTAAAAACGCGAAAATTCCTGCACTGTGCGGTGGCCGGAGACACCGAAAATACCGTGGGC
>JBFKXV010000276.1:0-4312 GCA_041637935.1 Burkholderiales bacterium
CAGAGCGGATCAAGGCCGTAACGACTGCGTGTCCGTCTTCACTTCGCCGTCGCCTTGCAACCTGAAGCGGTCGAGTCGATCCAGTAATCGATCAGCGGCGGTTTCGACCGAAAGACATTCGAGGTGTTTGTCTCGCAGAAACTGCCGATCGGACATCTGCCGCAAGAAAGCCAGCAATGGATCGTAATAGCCAGCGACGTTCAGCAAACCAACCGGCTTGCGGTGAATGCCCAGTTGCAGCCAGGTCCATGTTTCGAACAACTCGTCGAGCGTGCCGATCCCACCCGGTAGTGCGATAAATGCATCCGAGAGTTCTACCATGCGCTGCTTACGTGCGTGCATCGAGTCCACCGCAATCATTTCGGTCACGCCTTCATGCGCCAGTTCGGCGGTGCGCAATCGGTGCGCAATCACGCCGGTCACTTTACCACCGGCTTCCAGAACGGCGTCTGCCAGTACGCCCATCAACCCGACACTGCCGCCGCCGAAAACCAGCCGGATCTGGCTTCGGGCGAGCAGCGTTCCCAGTTCTCGTGCCGCCGTTGCGTAGTCGGAAAGGTCGCCATTGCTCGATCCACAATAGACGCAGACGCTGCCAGGCCAGCTCGTCTCGGCGGCATTCGATTCGGCCGGGTCTGTGTTGCGCTCGCTCATGACTACCGACTCCGTCTGTAGTGACGTGCGCGGGTCGATGCCACCTTGGGCCGTTTGTTGCCCGGCATCCCCGGGGCATCTTTCCCGCCGCCGTGGTCAACCGGCAGCGGCAGCGCCGTCTGGTATTTGACCTGTTTCAGCGCGAAACTGGATTTGATGTTGCCAACGCCTGGAACGCGTGAAAGAAAATGCAATATGAATTTCTCGAGCGCCTGGATATCGGGCACTACAACGCGCAACAGGTAATCCGCCTCGCCAGTCATCAGATAGCACTCCATGACTTCGGGCCGTTCCAGGATGGCGTTCTCGAAAACCTCCAACGCCTTTTCAACCTGTTTTTCAAGGGCAACCTGGATAAATACACTGACTTTGAGGCCGACTTTCAGCGCATCGAGCAACGATACGTAGCGATTGATGTAGCCTGCCTGTTCGAGCGCCCGAACCCGCGCCAAACAAGGCGAGGGGGACAACCCGACCGACCGCGCCAGTTCGACATTGGACATGCGCGCGTCGGACTGGAGCAAAGCGAGTATTTTCCAGTCAATCGTATCGAGTAACATTCACGGCATATTATTCCATTAGAAGTATGTTTACTAGTGTAGTGTGCCGCCAACACCGGTATGTTCCGCTTCAAACGAAACCCTATGCTTTACAAAAAAAGTTACTATGCTGTTTTTTCAGGGTCCGCTATCGGACCAACTCTCAGTTCATCAGGTGACAGCCATGACCGATCTTTCTGAAGTGCAGGACCTGAATATCTCCGCGTTCTGGCGCGTGTTGCCGCAGGATCTCGACCCGGTGGAGACCCGGGAGTGGATCGACGCCCTCAAACAAGTGGTCGAACTCGAGGGCACAGAGCGCGCCACCTTCATCCTGATGAAACTGATTGAGCAGGGACGCCGCCTGCGCGTTCCGATGCCGCCGGTGATCAACACGCCTTACAGTAATACCATTTCACTGGCGGACCAGCCGCAGTTTCCGGGCAATCCAGAAATCGAGGCGCGCATATCCGCGCTGGTGCGCTGGAATGCGTTGGCCATGGTGGTGCGCGCCAATCGCGCCCACCCGGAACTGGGTGGGCACATTGCCACCTACGCGTCGTCGGCCGACCTGTTCGAAGTCGGTTACAACCATTTCTTCCGCGCCGGACAGTCCGGTGACTGTGTTTACTTCCAGCCGCACTCAGCACCGGGCGTGTACGCCCGGGCTTTTGTAGAAGGCCGCTTGACCGAAGAGAATCTGTCCAACTACCGTCAGGAAACGCGCGGCAAAGGCCTGTCATCCTATTGCCATCCATGGCTGATGCCGGGCTTCTGGCAATTCCCCACCGGCTCGATGGGCCTCGGTTCGATCACCGCAATTTATCAGGCGCGTTTCATCCGCTACCTGGAGCATCGCGGCATCAAACCGGCAGATGATCGCAAGGTGTGGTGCTTTGTCGGCGACGGCGAGATGGACGAACCGGAGTCGCTCGCAGGATTATCTTTGGCCGCTCGCGAAGGGCTGGACAATCTGATCTTTGTCGTCAACTGCAACTTGCAGCGCCTCGACGGGCCGGTGCGCGGCAACGGTTCGGTGGTGCAGGAACTCGAAGGTCTTTTTGGCGGGGCTGGCTGGAACGTGATCAAGGTGATGTGGGGTTCGGACTGGGACTCGCTGTTCGCACGTGACACCGACAACATCATTCTCAAGCGGCTGCACGAGACCGTCGATGGCGAGTTCCAGACTTATGCCGCGACCGACGGACAATTCAATCGGGAACATTTTTTCAACAAGTATCCGGAACTGCAGAAACTCGTGTCGCATATGTCCGACGAAGACATTGACCGGCTCAAGCGCGGCGGCCACGACCCGGTGAAGATCTACGCGGCGTATCACGCCGCAATTAATCATCGAGGCCGGCCGACGGTGATCCTCGCCCAGACCAAGAAAGGCTACGGCATGGGGCACTGGGGCCAGGGCAAGATGACGTCGCACCAGCAGAAAAAGCTGGAAAACGACGCCGTGATGGCATTCCGCGACCGCTTCGCGTTGCCCATCTCCGACGACGACGTAGAGAATGTGCGCTTCTATCTGCCGGAAAAAGACAGCCCCGAAATGAAGTACCTGCATGCGCGCCGCAAAGCGCTCGGCGGCTACGTTCCGACGCGCACGCAAAAAGCCGACCCGCTGCCAGTACCGGAACTGTCAACATTTTCCAAGCTGCTCGGCGGTACCGGAGAGCGCGAACAGTCGAGCACTATGGTATTCGTCAACATGCTCGCGCAGCTGCTGCGCGACAAGGAATTCGGCAAGCATATTGTCCCGATCGTGGCGGATGAAGCGCGCACCTTCGGAATGCAATCGCTGTTCCGGCAAATCGGAATCTATTCGCCATTCGGCCAACTCTACGAGCCGGAGGACAAGTCCGAACTGCTTTACTACAGGGAAGCGACGAACGGGCAGATTCTGCAAGAAGGTATCACCGAGGCCGGCGCCATCTCGTCGTGGCTTGCTGCCGCCACCTCGTATTCAGCGCATGGCGTACCGATGTTGCCGTTCTACGTTTTCTACTCATGTTTCGGTTTCCAGCGTGTTGGCGATCTGGTGTGGGCAGCCGGTGATTCGCGCGCACGCGGTTTCCTGCTCGGCGGCACCGCCGGCCGTACCACCCTGTCCGGCGAAGGGCTGCAGCATGAAGACGGCTCCAGCCATCTGCTGTATTCCACCGTTCCGAATTGCGTAGCCTACGATCCGACTTTCGGCTACGAGGTGGTCACCATCGTGCAGGACGGGATGCGGCGCATGCTGCAGGCGCAAGAGGACGTGTTCTATTACATCACAGTCATGAACGAGAACTACGCCCACCCGGCCATGCCGCAGGGCGCGGAGGAAGGCATTCTCAAAGGCATGTATCGCCTTCGCCAGAGCCAGACGGACAAACCCAACGCGGTCGCGCAGCTGCTCGGCTCGGGTGCCATCCTGCGCGAAGTGCTGGCGGCAGCGGATCTGCTGGAAAACGACTGGCAGATCGGTGCCGACGTGTGGAGTGTGACCAGCTTCACTGAACTGCGCCGCGACGGCATGAGCGTCGAGCGCGACAATCGCTACAACCCGGATCGTGATCCGCGGCTGTCATGGGTGGAGCAATGCCTTAATGACACCAGCGGACCCGTTATCGCCTCAACCGATTACATGCGCACGGTGGCCGACCTGATCCGCACATGGGTGCCGCGGCGCTACATCACACTGGGTACCGACGGCTTCGGCCGCAGCGATACGCGAGAAAAATTGCGCGACTTTTTCGAAGTCGATCGCCATCACGTTGTCATCGCAACACTGACTGCACTGGCCGACGAGGGAAGCATCGATCGCAAAAAAGTGACTGAGGCCATCAAGAAATATGGCATTCAGACCGATCGACCCAACCCGTGGGATGTCTAATGCCTGTCTGATAATTGATCTTGCGGTGCGCTGAACAGCCGCGCTGCCTCATGATGGCTGGACGCGGCATCGCACACTGCAATGCGACGGGTCAGGTCGCCACGCGACTGGTCTTTTCAATCATGATTTCGTGCGTACACCCGCCGGGTGGTATTACCCATGCAAAATCAAGGGTTGTTGCAACCAGTAGAGGTGGTTACACTCGCGCGTTTTTCACGCAAGAATTACTGTGATG
>JBFKXV010000277.1:0-4309 GCA_041637935.1 Burkholderiales bacterium
AGCGCGCCGGGGTAACCAATGAATTTCTTGTCGGCCCGGGCGTTTTGCATGTCGGATTTGAAGGCGTCGACCTGTTCCCGGGGAATCAACACGTCGTCGTCACCGTGCAACACCAGTATCTTCGCCTTGATTGATCCAGGCTCTACCTTGGTTTGAGTTGACAGTGCGCCATGGAAGCTGGCGACACCTTTGAGATCTATTCCGCGGCGGGCCATTTCCAGCACCACGGCTCCGCCAAAGCAGTAGCCCATCGCCGCAGTCTTCGATGCGTCGGCGCTGGAATGGCCTTTAAGAGCTCTGCGTGCAGCCTCGAAGCGGGCGACGCCCTCATCCATATTTTCGAGTACCTCGGTCATGAGTTTTCCGGCCTCGTCGGGGTTTGCAGCGGTTTTGCCGTTACCGTACATGTCGACAGCGAATCCGGTGTAGCCGAGCTCAGCCAACATTCTCGCGCGCGAGCGAATGTAGTCGGTTTGTCCCCACCACTCGTGCACCACTATTACGCCCGGACGCGGTCCAGCCTGGTTTGCGTCCCAGGCGATATAGCCGTTGAGCTTGACGCCATTGGCCTCGTACTGGATTTGCTCGGTTTTAATGTCGGTCGCCGATGATGATGGCATGGTGTCAGTCTCCTCTTGTTGGCATGCGCTGAGGTTGGCGAGCCAGAGCGTCAGGCAAGCGAGTGCCAAAATTCTCATCATGACACTTCCCTCTGAGCAGCATTGCCGCTGGTTGGTTTTTTATTTAGTCGCTTCTATCGGAACTGTGCGTCTCCGTCGCGCTCGATCTGATCTACCAGATTGACTTCCCAGTCCAGATAACCCTGCATCGCTTCACGAACGGCAGACGCCTGCTCGTATGGTTTATACCAGACGTCGTTGGCCTCCGTTGTAAGGTGCTTTGCACCACTGGAAACAGCCAGCTCCGCGTTGACCCATGCGGACGTTCCGCCTTCCAGCACCAACGCGCGTCGCGCCGGTTGGTGCTGCGCCAGGTCGTTTGCGACATAGTGTGCCAGCATGCCATCCGGCGAGGTGATCACCAGCGGCTGGTCTGCTCCGACCGCAGCCAATGCTTCGTCGAGCCGGGAGCGCAACGCCCAAAACGCGCCGGGGATGTGCTGCCGGCGATACTCGAGGCTGCTGGCGAAATCGAGCACGGCGACATTGTCTTTCTGTAGTCTGTCGTTCAATTCAGCGACCGAAACAGTTTCAGCTTGCTGGAAGCCGAGCAACGTCGGTGTGGCTTCGCCTGCTTGCAGTGCTTGATCCAGGGCATTGTTCAAAACGGTCACATCTTCCCAGCCCATTTGCCTGAGCCAGGACGCCGTCATCCGGGCGCGCACGCCATCGTTGTCAACCAGCACGATACGGGCATGACGAGTGGCGACATATTCGTCGGTGGCCTGCACCAGTTGCCCGCCGGGTGCGTGACGACTGCCTGGCAGATGGCCATCTGCGAATTCTTCGGCCGTGCGCACATCGAGCACGTAGAGCGTGCGCTGTTCGCTTTGCTCGCGCCATCGTTTGAGCTCGGGGTGGTCGATCGCGCTCACGCCGAAATGCCCGGCAACCCGTTCGGAAGCCGCTTTCGCCATGTCGCGTCCAGCGATGCCGGGGGCGGGGACATGCTTCGTTTCGCCGCTTGCCGGTTGGTAGCCGGCAAGCTGCCATCCCATGGTGCCGTCTTTGAGCGCGGTGACGCGGTTGGGTATGCCGGCGTTAATCAATGACTGTGCGCCAATGATGCTGCGGGTGCGTCCGGCACAGTTCACCACCACTAATGTCTGCGGATCCGGGGCAGCATCGAACACACGGTAGACGAGTTCAGCGCCGGGGCAGTCGATGCCGCCCGGGATACTGACCTTGTGGAATTCCTCCATCGGGCGGCTGTCGAGAATGATCATGTTCTCGCCAGCCTTCTGTTTCGCGGCGAGTTGCTGCGCGGTGATTCGCGGCGTGTCATAGCGATGCTCGATGTATTCGCCGAACGCCTTGCTCACCACGTTCACGCCCGAGAACACCTCAAAACCGGCCTTTTGCCAGGCCGCGACACCGCCTGCCATGACGGCAACATCGGTATAGCCAAATTCAGTCAGTTTTTGCGCTGCGCTCCGCGCCAGTCCTTCGTCTTCACCGTCGCACAGAACGACCCGGGTGCCACGGCGGGGGATGAGATCGGCCACACGAATTTCTAGATGGCTGCCTGGTATGCAACATGCAAATAGCAGATGCGCGTGAAAATATACCCCTTGCTCTCTGACATCGACCAGCGCGAGCTCGTCGCCGTCGCGCAGCATTGTTTTGACCGTTTGCGCAGAAACGGTCTGCAGTGCGGGCATCAGCCGGTCTGTCCAGATGCAGTTTTCCCCGAACCAGTTTTTACAGAACCGGTTGCTACCGAGCCAGTTTCTCCTGAACCGATACGCGCGTCGCGGATGTCGGTGTGCGGCGGGTAGTAGTGCCAGCTATGGTCGCGCTCGTTGTAGTACTCGCGCTTGAACAGCTTTGGAATTGCCAGGCCGTACATGTGGAAGTTGAGCATCGGGTTTCCGCCTGGAATGTCCAGTGAATGCAGGTCGTCCGGCATAAAGGCGACTCCGGTGCCCTGTTTCACCACTGTCGCACCGGTTTCCTCAACGCCGCCATCTTTGGTGCGACGGTACAGCCGGTTCGGTTCTTCGCCGTGCACACCGACAATCACTGCCCACGTCGTGTGATTGTGAGGTGCGTTGACGTAGCGGCGGTTTGTTGAGTTGGCATACAGGGCGAAACGGTGATCGTCATCTTCCGAGAGCAGATATAGGCACGATGGATTACCTGCCGTGTGCTCAGGGGGCGGAAAATCCTCGATTGGAAACAGCTCGGTTCGAGCGGCGAGTTTCATCAACTCGCCTTTAATCGCCGCGAGCGACGCCGGGTTGACGCCTAGCCTGGATTCGATCTCCCGGACGCGGGCGACGCTGTCAACGATTGCGCGCTGTCGCTCTTCGGCCCTGGTGGTTTGCTTGGTAGCTTGCATGATCTGGCCTCACTAACTGATGGCGCTTACTGGCGGCGTATGTCGCGCCTGTGAATAGTGGCGCAGCGTTGCGCCCGTGAATAATGGCGCAGCGTTGCGCCCGTAGCCGTTTGTTGCCGGCCGTGTACTTTTGCTGGTCAAGTGAATGATAACGCCGCATGCCAGGCGCTGTCCCGGCGAGGCAGATACAATGGGCGGCAATTCCGTATTTACGCTTACGAATCAGTTCATTCGGCCCCCACGTCAAATGTCGGTCCGAATGCGGCGTGCAGTGACACCCGGAGGAAACAGATGGGCGATGCCAGGCCAATGCTGATCGGAGATGAATGGGTCGGTGACAGCGGTGCTGTTCTCGAATCCGTTAATCCGGCAACGGGCAAAACCAATTACGCGGTGAGTGCGGCAACCAAGAAGGAAGTCGACCGGGCCGTCGCAACGGCCCGGCAGGCTGCGTCTGCGCCGTCCTGGCGAGACATGCTGCCGCATCTGCGTGCCAGGCTGTTGTCGGGAGTGGCCGAACTGATCGAGGCGCGGGCAGACGAATTCGCCCGACTCCAGATGCAGGAAAATGGCAAGGTGTGGCGCGAATGCCGTGCCCAGGCTCACTCTGCCGCCGCGATATTCCGTTATTACGCCGCCGTGTGCGAAACCATCACCGAGACACTGACGCCATCGCGTGGCAACTATGTTTCCATGACGGTGCACGAACCCTACGGCGTGGTGGCGGCGATCACGCCGTGGAATTCACCGCTGACAATGGAGGCACAGAAAGTGGCACCGGCGATTGCCGCCGGCAACGCAGTCATACTCAAGCCGTCCGAGATCACGTCTTCGCCAGCGCTGGAACTTGGCAAGGCAGCGCTCGAGGCGGGTCTGCCGCCGGGCATTCTCAACGTGCTGCCGGGCAGCGGCGCCGTCGCCGGCGACGCCTTGGTGCGCCATCCCGGCGTGCAATTCGTGTCGTTTACCGGCGGAACCGAGAGCGGGCGGCGTATTGCTGCGGTCGCTGCCAAGAAACTCATGCCGGTGGCACTCGAATTGGGTGGCAACAATCCGCTTGTAGTGCATGAAGTTCGGGATGTGTCGGCGGCCGTCTACTGGACGGTGCAGTCTGCTTACATTACGGCGGGACAACGTTGCACAGCCGCCCGACGATTAATTGTTACGCCGGACAATGACACGTTTCTGTCGCAGCTGAAGCAGGCTGTGGCTCAAATCTCGGTCGGTTGTCCAGCCGATCAACCGGACGTGTTCATGGGCCCATTGATCCATCAGGCTGCGGCCGAGC
>JBFKXV010000278.1:0-4295 GCA_041637935.1 Burkholderiales bacterium
CACCAAAAAACGGCCTCTGGTCGGGTGTCAAAAACATGGTGAGCGGCCATCCGCCGGCGCGTTGGGTTAGCAGCGAATGTGCCGTCTGGTAGATCTGATCAAGATCCGGACGCTCTTCCCGATCAACTTTGATATTGATGAACAAACGGTTCATCACGTCGGCCACCGCCGGGTCTTCGAAGGATTCGTGCGCCATTACATGGCACCAGTGGCAGGCCGAGTAGCCGACCGACAGCAGGATTGGTTTGTCCTGTTGCCGTGCTGCCTGCAATGCTTCCTCGCCCCACGGATACCAATCAACCGGATTATCAGCGTGCTGTTGCAGATAGGGACTGGTCTCACCCGCCAAACGGTTAACAGTCATCGGCTCGCCTCACGCCAAGAACCTCTCACCGCCGAGGCCGCGGAGGACACAGAGGAAAATCTGAGATATTTCGAATTCAGTGTGTGGTTCCGGCCGTCGTTTGGCTTCCGCCTCACCAATCGCTTATCACTGGTCACTGTCTACTTGTCACTCGTCAACTGTCACTTGTCACTGGCGACCGATCAAGCTCCAGTTCGTCCCACATGGCGTCAACGCGCGCCTTCACCGCTTGATCCATCGAAATGGGTGTTCCCCACTGACGGGAAGTCTCGCCCGGCCATTTGTTGGTCGCGTCAATCGCCCATTTCGATCCGAGACCGGCGACCGGGCTGGCGAAGTCAAGGTAATCGATCGGCGTATTCTCGACCACCAAAAGATCGCGCGCTGCGTCGGTGCGCGTGGACAGCGCCCAGATCACATCTTGCCAGTCACGCGCGTTTACGTCCTCGTCAACAACGATGATGAACTTGGTATACATAAACTGCCTCAGAAAAGACCAGACACCGAACATGACCCGTTTGGGGTGGCCCGGATACTGTTTGCGCATGCTCACTACCGCCACGCGGTACGAGCAACCCTCCGGAGGTAAATAGAAATCAGTGATCTCGGGAAACTGCTTTTGCAACAACGGCACGAAAACCTCGTTCAATGCCACGCCGAGCACTGATGGTTCGTCTGGCGGTTTTCCGGTGTAGGTCGAGTGATAAATCGGTTGGCGGCGCATCGTCATGCGTTCCACTGTCAGCACCGGAAACGTCTCCTGCTCGTTGTAATAACCGGTGTGATCGCCGAACGGTCCTTCGACCGCGGTCTCGCCGGGATGAATGACACCCTCCAATACGATCTCGGCGAACGCTGGCACGCGCAGATCGCAGCCAAGGCACTTGCCCAACTCGGTGCGCGAACCGCGCAGCAAGCCTGCAAACTGGTATTCAGACAGCGTATCGGGCACTGGCGTCACGGCGCCGAGGATCGTCGCAGGGTCAGCGCCGAGAGCGACCGCGACCGGGAACGGCTGCTGGGGAAACATCTCACGGTGATCCGCGAAATCGAGCGCACCACCACGATGCGCCAGCCAGCGCATGATGACCTTGTCGCGCGCAATCACCTGCTGCCGATAAATACCGAGGTTTTGTCGCTTCTTGCGCGGCCCGCGCGTTACCGTCAACCCCCAGGTGATCAATGGCCCCGCGTCTCCAGGCCAGCAGGTCTGTACTGGGAGCCGCGCGAGGTCGACGTCATCACCTTCCCAGACGATCTCCTGACACGCAGGCGAGGAAACGTCTTTCGGCGCCATGTCCCACAAAGCCTGTTTCAGTAACGGCAACTTGGCGAACGCATCGCGCACACCTTGCGGCGGTTCAGGCTCTTTCAAAAATGCCAGCAGCTTTCCGACTTCGCGTAACTCGTCTGTCGTTTCGCGACCCATTGCCAGTGCCACACGTTTGGGTGTTCCAAACAAATTCCCCAACACCGGCATGTCAAAACCGCTGGGCTGCTCGAATAGAATGGCCGGACCGCCCTGCCGGAGCACCCGATCGCAGATCTCGGTCATTTCCAGAACCGGTGATACCGGGGTGCGAACGTGGTGCAATTCGCCCTGTTTTTCGAGCGCGGCGATAAATTCCCGTAGATCGCGATATTTCATGAGCTTGAATCAGTTAATGCAATTTGACTGATGGAATCAGACCCTGACTCGTAATCACTTGAATTTGCGATTACGAGATAGGTTCTATCTTGCGGTCACTATAGGAGCGAGTGCTGGGACGCACAAGTTTGGCCTGGGAAAGCACAAAGTTCGCGCCAGACAAGTCAAGATACCCTTGGCAGGCTGTAATCAGCGACGATGCCCGCGAATACTACGCCACCCACCCAGTTGTTATGGCGAAATGCGCGAAAACATCCGTCGCGCGAGCGGTCACGAATCCATCGATACTGCCACGCGGTGAACAACGCAGTGAGCAAAACGCCTGCAGTGAAATGAAATCCGAGCCGCTCGACCCAGCCGGCCACCGCAAGGGTCAATATGAACAGGCTCTGGAACAGCATTACCATCGCGACATCGTAGCGGCCGAACAAAATGGCAGATGTTCGGACACCGAGCCTGATGTCGTCATCCCGGTCAACCATTGCATACTCGGTGTCATAGGCAATGGCCCAGAACACGTTTGCCATCCACAGCAGACCGGCCGTCCACGGGACCTGCCCGGTTTGCGCTGCATATGCCATTGGTATCCCGAAACCGAAAGCGACACCAAGGTAAGCCTGTGGCAGTACAAAGAATCGCTTCGTGAAAGGATAGCTCGCCGCCAGGAACAGGGCGGCGAATGACAACGCCACGGTCAAGCGATTCAACTGCAAAACCAAAATGAACGCGATGACGCAAAGCAGTGCCGCGACCGCCAATGCTTCCCATGGTTGAATAACGCCCGCCGCCAGCGGGCGTTGCCGTGTTCGCTTCACATGCGGATCGAAATTGCGATCGGCGTAATCGTTAATAGCGCACCCTGCCGAGCGCATCAGCAATGTCCCAGCGACAAAAATTCCCACGATTCGCCAATCGGGCGCACCGTCAGCAGACAACCATAGCGCCCAAAGGGTTGGCCACAACAACAACAGGGTGCCGATGGGTTTATCAAGTCGGACCAGCCTGGCGTAGGCTGCCAGTCGATCGACCAGCCTCATGGCAGGCGCAACAAGAGTGCGTCCAGGTGCCAGCATGGAACGCTGTAAACGATGCCTTGCAGCGGCCGTAACGGCCGACTGCGCCTAGACACGCAGGTACTCCTGGCGTCCACCGAGCCAGCGCGCCAGATGGCATTCCACCAAATCCGTATGCGACGCGACCAAATCGGCGGCAACGTTGCGCGCCATCTCGAGCAATTTCATGTCGCTCTCCAGATCAGCGAAGCGCAGCATCGGCAGCCCCGATTGGCGCGCGCCAAGCAGCTCGCCAGGACCACGCAACCTTAAATCGAGCCGGGCAACCTCAAAACCATCGTTGTTTTCATAAATAATCCTGAGTCGTTCGCGAGCCAACGCCGACAGTGGCACCTGGTACAGCAGGATACAAGCGCTGGACTGGGTGCCGCGTCCAACCCGTCCGCGCAGTTGATGAAGCTGTGATAAACCCATGCGCTCGGCATGCTCAATGACCATCAAGGATGCGTTTGGCACGTCAACACCAACTTCAACTACGGTAGTCGCGACGAGCACCTGGATTTCGCCGGCCTGGAACGCGTCCATCACGGCCGCCTTATCGGCGCTGCGCATGCGACCATGAACCAACCCGGTTTTGAGTTCAGAGAACTCGCGCTGCAACCGTTCATAGGTTTCTATCGCCGTTTGCAGCTGCAGTGCCTCTGACTCCTCGATCAACGGGCATACCCAGTACGCCTGTCTGCCGCTGGCACAAGCGTCCCGCACGCGCGCGAGCACTTCCTCACGGCGCGAATCGGCCACCAGTTTGGTCACCACGGGCGTTCGACCCGGGGGCAATTGGTCAATCACGGAAACGTCCAGGTCAGCATAGAAGCTCATGGCAAGCGTGCGGGGAATTGGCGTCGCGCTCATCATCAACTGATGCGGCAACGTGTTTCTGTTACCGCCCTTCATGCGCAACATGAGCCGTTGACGCACGCCGAAGCGGTGCTGCTCGTCAACAATTGCCAACCCAAGATTCCTGAACTCGACTTGCTGCTGAAACAACGCATGAGTGCCAACGGCCAGCGTCGTGTTGCCTGAGGCCAGTTTCTCAAGCGCCTCATCGCGCTCCTTCTTGCGCACACTTCCCGACAGCCAGGATACCTCGATGCCGAGCGGTGCCAGCCAGCGTGCGAACTTGCGGTAATGCTGCTCTGCAAGAATCTCGGTTGGCGCCATCACCGCGACCTGGTATCCCGACTCGATGGCCTGCAACGCGGCCAGAGCG
>JBFKXV010000279.1:0-4261 GCA_041637935.1 Burkholderiales bacterium
GCCATACAGGTAACTGCGCAAACCATAATTGCGTACCCGCCAGGTGCGCCACAAGCGCCCGGCCGTGCCACGACGAAATACCCGTCCGATATGCCTTCCGCTTCGATCCGGACCGACGCTGAACAGGAAACTGGCGCCGGCCGAGGCCGATTTCAGTGCATCGGCAAGGCGCGGCACACCGATCAGTGCCGGCCGGAGGTTGTCGACGTCGATCTTGATCGCCAGCTTCAAGTGTATGCGGCCACGGCGGCCCGCCCTCCAGTGGCAGCTGGCGCGACGCTCGTCGCATCACCAGTACGATTTCGCCCCATGCGTTATGCCACGATCCCGGGCTTTGCGGCGATGCTTTCCCGATGCGCAGCTTGATTTGCGATCAGGCGTTGCGCCAGCGCAGCGAACTCATCGGAGCTGCCTTCGGTTACATCCAGTGTCGTGGCGCGTGCCATCGCCGAGTAGTTTGATACCGATGATTTGCGGTACGCCGGATCATAGTGCCGCTCGAGCAGTTCGCGAACCAGTGATTCCCAGTCGTTGGCAGCGGCGAGCGCATTCCATTGCGTTATGCGTTTGCGCCCATGCAGCCATATTAATGCGTCGAGCCGGGGCGTGAGTTCAGAGGGGTGACAAACCAGATGCCGGTATTCACGCAACAGCAGTTGAACGCGAACCGCCATGGAGGCCCGCAGCGTAAAGCACCGCGAGGCACGCATCGCGTCCATCAAGGATTGGGGCAGGCGCAGATCGCCGATTCGCTGGCTCTCGGCCTCGACGAAAACGGGTCGTGCTGCGTCGAAGTTCGTCAATGTATGCCACACGCGGGTCTCAAACATTTTCTGCCCGGGCTGTCTGGTTCCGGGCACGGCACCCAGAACGGATCCACGGTGCCTGGCGATGTGTTCGAGGTCGAGCACCTGCGCGCCTCTGACCTCGAGAGCACGCAACAGGGCACTTTTACCGCTGCCAGTGAGCCCGCAAATCACCCGAAAGGAAACCTCCGCGACGAGGCGATCGGTGTCGGTGATGACGTGACGGCGGAACGCCTTGTACCCACCTTCGAGGCGTCGTGCATCCCAGCCCGTTTGACGCAATACGCTGGTCATCGCCTCGCTGCGCTGCCCGCCGCGCCAGCAGTAGATCAGCGGGCGCCATTTCTTCGGCTTGTTGGAAAATTCGCCCTCGAGATGGCGGGCGATATTACGCGCAACCCATGCCGCACCGAGCTTCTTTGCCTCAAACGATGAGTCATGGGCGTAAATGGTGCCGACGCGCGCGCGTTCCTCATCAGACAGCACCGGGCAATTGATGGCGCCCGGGATATGGTCGAGTTCGTATTCGGACGGCGAACGCACGTCCACGATCTCGTCAAACTCCTGAAGTTGTGCTACGTTGATCGCGTCCTGTTTCATTTCTGATGGCGGGCACAATAATTGGTCTGGTTGCCAGAACTGGTTACCGGCCACCACCTGGAAGTTTACACCGTCTGATTCGGTTGCTTGTCCAGTCGAACCTATGCGAATCAGTCTCGATACAAACCAGACTTCATGCAAATCAGATTGACCGAGTATGCCCATGGCGGCGGGTGTGGTTGCAAGATTGCACCGGGAAAATTATCACAGTTGCTCGGCGATTCGACCGCCGGTGCCATGTTTCCCGAACTGCTCGTTGGCTACGATCAAGCTGATGACGCTGCTGTCTACCGATTGAATGATTCGCAAGCGTTGGTGGCGACGACCGATTTCTTCACCCCGGTGGTTGATGATCCGTTCGATTTCGGCCGCATCGCGGCAACCAACGCGATTTCCGACATCTATGCCATGGGTGCATCACCGGTCATGGCATTGGCTGTTGTCGGCATGCCGGTGGACAAGCTCCCGGTCGAGGTCATACGAGAAATTCTGTCTGGCGGTGAATCGATTTGCCGGGAGGCAGGAATACCGATCGCCGGCGGTCATTCGATCGATTCACCTGAGCCGATCTATGGCCTCGTCGCACTTGGACTGGTGCACCCGGATCAACTCAAACGCAATTCCGAGGCGCGCGCCGGCGACGAGATGGTGCTGGGGAAACCGCTTGGCGTGGGCATTTTGTCTGCTGCACTGAAGAATGGACGATTGCAGCCCGCGGAGTACGCCGAGATGCTCGACAGCATGACCCGCCTCAATCGCCCCGGCACAGAGCTGGCGACGATGGCTGATGTGCATGCGATTACGGACGTGACGGGTTTCGGGCTGCTCGGGCACGTACTGGAGGTCTGTCGTGGTTCGAAGGTTGCGGCGCAGATTGATTTTGCCAGGTTGCCGATTTTTGACGCGGCGCTGCGGCACGCCAAATCCGGCGTTGTGACTGGCGCATCAACCCGCAACTGGGCCAGCTACGGCTCCGCTGCACAACTGCCCGGTGCATTTCCCGACTGGCAACAAAACCTGCTGACCGATCCGCAGACCAGTGGCGGGCTACTGGTGTGCTGTGCGCCGGAGGCGACTCCGCATGTCATCGAAGTGTTTCGCCGAGGTGGTTTCGAATCGGCTTCACTGATCGGGCGGCTGGTTGCTGGTGATCCGCAAATCGAGGTTTTCACTGGCTGCTAAAGTAACGGTCTCAGTTGACCGTAGATTTTCTCCATGATCAGCGGCTGTGCATCGCGCGTCGGATGAATGCCATCGTCCTGAAACAAGGCGCGGTCGTCGGCGAAGCCGTCGAGCATAAAGGGCACCAGTGACGTGCCGTATTTGTCGCTGACTTCCCTGAATAATGCCTGGAACTTTTCGCCATAATCGCGCCCGTAGTTAGGTGGTATACGCATGCCGACAACGAGCGTCTTCGCACCGTGTTGCTGACACGCGTCGACGATGGCGGAAAGATTGTCCCTGATGAGAGGGATGCGTATACCACGCAAGCCGTCGTTAGCGCCCAGTTCAATCACCACGACATCCGGTTGATGGCGATCGAGCAAACGTTGGATGCGTCGCCTGCCACCGGCGGTGGTTTCACCACTGATGCTGGCATTGATCACCGTGACCGGTTTGTCGTTGGCGGCCAGTCGCGTCTGCAACAAGCTGACCCAGCCGCTGCCGGTGGGTAACCCGTAGCCGGCTGACAAGCTGTCTCCCAGCACCAGCAATGTCTCGGCAAAGCTGGCGCGCGAGGCAACCAGTAACAACAGCAATACTACGACACGCAAAGACATGGCAAATGACATAAATCGGGTTCCCATCGTTCAGGCGGTTGGTTTGACCCACCGCGTCACCACCGGTTCACGCACGCTGACCATTCTCGAGGATGTCTCAGTGGAGATCCACAGCGGCGAATCGGTCGCGGTAGTCGGCGCTTCCGGGTCAGGCAAGACGACCCTGTTGGCGATGCTCGCCGGGTTGGATGTGCCGAGTGCCGGTCGCGTCTACACCGATGGACAAGACCTCTCCGGGTTGGATGAGGACGGGCGCGCTCGCGCGCGGCGCGATCGCATCGGTTTTGTGTTTCAGTCGTTTCAGCTGTTGCCGGCGCTGACAGCATTGGAAAACGTAATGCTGCCGCTCGAGCTGGCCGGCGAAGCCGATGCCCGGCGCCGGGCGCGAGCGATACTGCAACGCGTCGGATTGGCCGATCGCCTAGATCATTACCCGCGCCAGCTCTCGGGTGGCGAGCAACAACGGGTGGCGATTGCGCGGGCCTTCGTAGTCGAGCCGAAAGTCGTATTCGCAGATGAACCGACCGGCAACCTTGATGTGCGCACCGGGGACGAGATCGTGACGCAAATGTTCGATCTCAATCATGAGCGCGGCACGACACTGGTTCTGGTCACTCACGACGAACGGTTGGCCGCGCGTTGCCAGCGGCGTATCGAACTCGCTGCCGGGCGGATTGTAGAAGAGGCCCGCGTTTGAAAAACGCGCGGTCGATGATTTTGCTGGCATTGCGCTTATTTGCCCGTGACTGGCGTGCCGGCGAAATGCGCATCCTGTTCGTTGCGTTGATCATTGCTGTGGCCAGTGTCACGACGGTTTCCTTTTTCGCCGAGCGTGTTGGCCGCGCCGTGGTGCGCGAGTCCAGCCAGTTGCTCGGAGGCGACCTGGTTATCGTTTCCGACCTCCCGATCGACCCGGTGTATGCCACACAGGCCAGCCGCAACGGATTGCAGACGACGCATTCGGTGCGTTTTCGCAGCATGACCCGGTTCGGGGATGACAGCCTGCTTACCGCCGTCAAAGCGGTTGGTCCGGGCTATCCACTGAGGGGACATTTACGTATCAAGACAGCATCC